>JAZLAA010000204.1:0-1870 GCA_045612945.1 Elusimicrobiaceae bacterium | reverse complement strand
TCTAACCCATAAAGACTGTGCCCGGGGCGCACTAAATTGTAACACGCATCCGGCCGCGCCACCAAAGCGGCAGAGGCCGCTATGTGCACATGCGGAACAGAAATGTTTTTAAGTTGCAGGTGGGTAAGCGTATCGCGCAGGTAGCCGATTTGCTGCTCGGTAAAGGCGGGGTCGGTCTCGACACTGGATAGATGGGAGTATAACCCATCCAGTTTCACCCACTGCGGCTGGGAAGCTAAATAGGTGAGCACTTCCACCGTTCCCCCCCGGCGCGTACCAATGCGACCCATGCCCGTGTCTTGCTTGACGTGACAGCACGCCGGTTTTCCCAGTTTTTGGGCAATTTGGCATACGGCTACGGCGGCTTGTTTACTGGCAATAGTAACTGCTAAATCGTACTTAATAGCATACTCAAATGCTTCAAAAGGATAAATGCTACCCAGCACCAAAATAGGGGTTTTAAGACCCGCTTCCCGTAACGCCATGCCTTCTTCTACCGAGGCCACCCCAAACCATTGGCTTAGCTGGTGTTCTTCTATAAATTTTCCTAACGCTACGGCACCGTGGCCGTACGCGTTTGCTTTCAAAATAGCCAAAATTTCTGTACCCTGCACCTGCGTATGGATTTTGCGCAAGTTGCGGGTTAGTTTTGTAAGATCAATTTCAGCTATTGTAGGACGCAAAATAGGCATTTTAATCAGGAATCTCCATCATCGTACCCGGGCCGGAAGCGGCGGGGGCAGCTTCCATATTTTCGGGGGCGGGATCCCTAAACAGGGCAAACTCGCCAAAGAAGTTCAGGTCAATATCTCCCACCGGGCCGTTACGCTGTTTAGCCAAAATGAGGGTAGCTTTTCGCTGGATAGAAGCATCATCACGCTTGTAGTAAGCATCACGGTGAATGAGGGCTACCACGTCGGCATCCTGCTCAATAGAGCCCGATTCGCGCAAATCGGATAATTGCGGTTTATTATCGGTGCGACCTTTATCTTCGTTTTTACGGCTTAACTGGGAGAGTGCCAGCACCGGTACATCTAAGGTGCGGGCCAAATCTTTAAGCATGCGGGAAATTTCGCTCACTTCCTGTTGGCGGGACTCACTACGGCGTTCCCCTCCGCGAATAAGTTGCAAGTAGTCAATGACAATCAGCCCCAGCTCTTTGCCTTGTTTTTTAAGTTCGCTGGCCAAACGGCGCGAACGCATACGAAGCTCCGTAATAGACAAGGCAGAAGTATCGTCAATAAAAAGCGGCGCGCGGGAAAGACGGCCCAGTTCGCGGGTTAAGTCGGCCCATTTGCTACGCTCAAAATGGCCACTGCGCATGCGGTGGATTTCAGTTTCGGCGGCGGCCCCAAGCATACGCTGGTAGATAATATGCCGCCCCATTTCCAGCGAGAAAAATGCCACCGGGATATTGCAATTCACACACGCGTGATAGGCCATATTTAGGGCCAAGGCCGTTTTTCCCTGGCTGGGACGTGCGCCCAAGATGATCAGGTCGGACTTGCGAAGCCCGCCGGTTTTGTGGTCAAACTCGCTAAATCCGGTTGGCACCCCTTGAATGGTATTTTTGTTTTTGAAGGCTTTTTCAAGCATGTCCATTACTTCAGGGGCCAAATCTTGCGCGGAGACAAATCCCGATAGTTTTTGCCGTTGGCTAAGCTTATAAATTTGGTCGGCCGCGGTATCAATGAGTACCTGCGGGTCATCATCCTGTTCGCTGTAACAGCGTTGCACCAGACCGGTGGCAGTGCGGATTAAATCACGTACGACGTATTTTTTATATACAATTTCCGCGTAATACTTAGCGTGCGCGGCTGTGGAAACCTTATTTTCCAACTGAGCTAAATACACCTCACCGCCGGTTTTA
>JAZLAA010000203.1:0-4765 GCA_045612945.1 Elusimicrobiaceae bacterium | reverse complement strand
AAAATGCCACGTTAAAAGCGGTGTTTGCCGCAAAACAAAGCGGGCTTATGGCTCTTTCGGATGATACGGGCTTAGAAGTGGACGTTTTAAACGGTGCCCCCGGCGTGCACACCGCACGTTACGCAGGCCCTGCGTGTGATGCAACAGCTAATAACCAAAAACTTTTACGCGCCCTAACCAATGTGCCAACAGAAAAACGTACTGCACGGTTTGTAACGGTAGCGTGTTTGGCTTGGCCAAGCGGGCAAACCCACCTGTTTGAAGGGGTCTGCCCCGGGCATATTGCTACAAGTTATCACGGCTCCAACGGCTTTGGCTATGACCCTATTTTTGTGGTGGACGAATTAAGTAAATGCTTTGCCGAACTAACGCCGGATGAAAAAAATGCCGTTTCCCACAGGGGGCGTGCATTTAGGCAAGTAAGTGCATTTTTGCGCCAACTGCCTGCGTGAATTAAAAGCTACCGCTTAAATCCCCGCCCTATTTCCAGGTAGGAAATGAAATCCAACCCCTTAGTCCGCTAAGCGCGGGAACAACGGAGCGTATTTTTCTATTTTACCCGCCCCCAGGCGTTTGCTCATCTCGGCCCCTACCGTGGGCATAAAAGGCGTAAGCCACTTAGCTACATAGCGCTGGCAGGCAATCAGCTCCAGCAACACGGCTTGGGCAGCTTGTGAGTCTGTTTTGAGAAGTTCCCAGGGTTTGGTATCGGCCACCTTCTTATTAAGCTCCGTTGAAAATGCATAAATAGCTTCCAGTACTTTATCCAGTGCCAATTCTTGGTAGGCGCGGTCAATGATTTGTTCGGTTTGAAAAATACGCTCGGCAGCCTCTACAGGGGCTTCTACTACCTCGGGAAGTTCGGGCATCAGTTTAGCGGTCATGTTGAGCGTGCGGGAAAGCAAGTTACCAATGTTGTTGGCCAGGTCCGCGTTGTAGCGGTTTTTAAAGCTGGTCATAGAAAAATCGCCATCTTGACCGAAGGGTACCTCGCGAAACAAAAACGCACGCACCGCATCTACGCCGTATTTGGACCCCAGTTCGGCTGGGTCAATCACGTTGCCCAGCGTTTTGGACATTTTTTCCCCTTCCACCGTCCACCAACCGTGGGCAAACACTTTTTGCGGAAGCGGTAACCCTAAGGCCATTAAAACAGCCGGCCAAATGACCGTGTGGAAGCGGAAAATTTCTTTGCCTACCAAGTGCAAATCGGCCGGCCACAGTTCATTAAAATCCGACGTGTTAATCAGACTTAGTTTTTCTTCATGCAGGGATGGATTGTCTTCGCACAAGAACTTTCCGGCTCCGGCGGCAGAAATGTAGTTAATCAGTGCATCAAACCACACATAAATGGTGTGCGCGGGGTTACTTTTAACGGGCACACCCCACTTTACTTTGGTGCGTGTGACGGACAAGTCCCGCAGGCCCCCTTTGACAAAGTTGATAATTTCGTTAGCACGGTATTTAGGGGAAAGGAACTGAGGGTGCTCTTCGTAGTATTTTAACAAAGGTTTTTCATAGCGAGAAAGTTTAAAGAAATATGTTTCTTCGTGCACGTCGGTCAGCGGTTTTTTGTGCACAGGGCAGGTGTGGTTTTCGCCCATTTCGCTTTCGTCATAGTATTGTTCACACGAGGTACAGTATTTACCCGAATACGAGCCCAAATAGATATCCCCACTCTTTAAGAGTTTTTCAAAAATCGCCTGCACCACCGCTTCGTGGGCGGGGTCTGTGGTGCGGATGAACGCGTCGTAAGAAATGTTGAGTGTTTTCCACAAAGTGCGGTACTTGGCAGAAACTTCGTCTGCCCACGCTTTGGGGCTGACGCCCTTGGCGGCGGCGGATTTTTCAATGTTAGCACCGTGTTCATCGGTACCGGTTAAAAAGCGTATCTCTTTTTGTTGGCTACGGTAGTAACGGGCCAAAATATCGCAGGCAATCGTAGTATATGCGTGGCCCAAATGGGGCACGGAATTGACATAATAAATAGGAGTGGTGATATAGATTTTTTTGTTCATAATTACCTCGTTACATAGAAAAAATTTTCCTTACAGCTCTACGTTGAGCCCGTCTAGGCTCATCAGGGCCGTTTCCACAACCAGTGCCGGGGATACGTTACGCCCAACCATACGTTTATAATACTCCATTTTTTGCAAAACCCCTTGCCATAACGGCCGGCGGGTTTCGTCCGCCGCGGCCCACGCTTGGTAAAGGGCACGTATCAGTACATCCAGCACCGCTTGCGCTTCTTGGCGGGCCAATGCCGCCGTGCGGGAAAGCCCCCCCGCCACTTGAGCCGGACCGGCAGGCGTGTTCCACGCGTTTTCTTCTAACAGTAAAAGTGCACGCGCGGCCGCATATGCACCCGTTACACTGCCCCCACTATAGCGCGCATAGCGTTGAGGTTCTGTTAAATCGGGCGAAACTTCCTGCAATATCTGTGTAACCAACGCGGGAGTTAAAGGGGCAAACGCCACTGGCTGACAGCGCGAAAGTACGGTGGGTAGCATAGCGGCGGGCTTGGTGGTTAGCAAAATCCACACCGTTTTGGTGGGAGGTTCTTCTATAAATTTTAACAAGGCATTGGCCGCTTCGCGCGTGAGCGTTTGGGCCTGGTCTATAATGAGCACTTTCCACCCGCCCCACGCCGCTTTTTGTTGCGACAGAGCCGCCAAACGCCGCACCGTTTCTACGCTTAGATGTTGCTGTTTAGCAATTTCTTTTTCCAGTTCCTCTTCGTCCGCCTCTTTTTTTACGTTCAAACGGGCTTGGTATACAAAATCGGCTACGGTAATATCGGGATGGGTGCCCTTGTCTACGGCTTGGCAAGCCCCGCACACCCCACAAGATATGCCTTTCGCACCGGAAGCATCCTCACACACCAAGGCTTTGGCGAACTCCAGCGCCATTTTGCGCTTGCCCACGCCGTCCGGCCCGTGAAACAGCAACGCCCCAGGCACCCGTTGCCGGGCGGCTAGTTGCTGTAAATATGTGGCCGCTTTGGGCTGGCCTAAAACAGAAGTGTATGCCATTTAATCCACAATATGATGTTGGTGCAAAAGCTCCAAGACCCGGGCATGAATTACATCCACGTTTTCATCCGCGTCTATTAGGTGTGCGTTGGGCACTTGTTTGACAAGCTCCACATACCCCTGGCGCATTTTTTGGCGGAAACGTAAATCTTCCTGCTCCAGACGGTCCGAAAACAGATATTCGCCACGCTGGGTGAAATATTTATCCGACATTAAAAACACTAAAGTTAAATCGGGCACTAAACCCAGGGTGGCAATTTGGTTTAACGTGCCAATGGTCTTTAAATCAATTCCACGTCCGTAACCTTGGTAGGCACAGGTGGAAAGCGTATAGCGTTCACACAGCACAATTTGGCCGGCCTCTAAGGCAGGGATTATTTTTTCTTGCGTGTGTTGCGCGCGGGAGGCTTCGTATAAAAACAACTCCGCCATGGGGCGGATATCCAGCCCGGGCTGCAAGACAATTTGGCGGATTTGCTCGGCCGTTTGCGTGCCGCCGGGCTCGCGCGTTAAAAGCACATCTTTACCGTGCGCTAAAAGCGCGTTTAATAACATTTTGGCCTGGGTGGATTTACCGCACCGGTCAGGCCCTTCTAAAACAATAAATTTTCCTTTCACTACTTAATTCCTTCCTGCGAGGTAACAATCTCCAGCTCCGGCCGTTTGCTTTGCGTCCAAGCGGAGGCCTCCACCTGTTGTAAAATGGGCGCGAGCTTGCCCTGCGCTTCTAAGATAAAATCTACAATTTCGCGGTAGGCTCCGTCTCCGCCGGCCCGTTTGGTAAGGTAGTGGGCATGGTCTTTTACCACATCCAGCGCGCCGGGCACGGTACAGGCCAGGCCCACTTCGTTTAAGAGGGGAATATCGGTAATATCGTCGCCAATGTAGCACACCTCGTCGGGGGTGAGGCCTTCTTTTTCCAAAATGTCATTAAGCGGGCCGATTTTGGTTAAAAACCCCTGGTACATATACTTAAACCCCAGGTTACGCGCACGGTCCACGGTGGTGGCGTGGCGCCGGCCGGTAATAATGCCGCAAATAATACCCGCACTATGGCAAAGCATTACGGCAATACCATCTTGGGTATGAAAGGATTTAAACTCCTCTATTTGGCCATCCTGCCGCACGAAAAAATTCACTTTTCCGTCGGTCAAAATGCCGTCCACATCTGTTAAAATGGCTTTAATGCGCCGGGCGCGCTGTTGGGCTTGTTCCATAAAAACTCCTGTTTTATTATTATACCAAATTAGGGACCGTTTGCCCGCAGGCGACTACCCAGTAGCCCACCTACCCCCACCGTCATCCCCAAAAGGCTAATAACTGTCCTGCCAAAATAAGTGGAGCAGAAGGATATTAGGGGCTGATTTGTGTTCACAAAAAACATAAAAAATTACAAACCCACTATTTTTTTATATAATGAGGATATTCACTTTTAGCAGGGGTTTTTTATGGCCAAACGCTTTACCGAAAATGCACAAAAAATTATTCTTATCGCCCAAGAAGAAGCCAAACGCTTAAACCACGACTATGTAGGTACCGAGCACATTCTTTTGGGACTGTGCGCTTTAGAGGGCACTGTATCTAACAAAATTTTATCTACCTTAGGGGTTAGCTTTCGCAAAGTACGCCTGGAAATTGAGAAAATGGTAGGCATTGGCGACACTATTATGCTACTGGGCGAAATTCCATTCACTCCCCGCGCCAAAAAAGTATTGGAAATGGCCGTGGAAGAA
>JAZLAA010000202.1:0-4182 GCA_045612945.1 Elusimicrobiaceae bacterium | reverse complement strand
ATTCTTTTTGCGTAAGCGCACGAGCCGTAAGCGCGGTTTGGGCGGAACCATCCGAAAGAGTGGCAAACTTAGCCACCCGGGTCAAATCTACCGGCATAGACGCCGTTACATAAATAGTAGGCGTAAGGCTCACCCAATGTTCCTCTTTATAAGGCAGTACGGAACGGATTTGCGGCACTTGAGTTTGAAATGTAAACGTATACGCCTGTGCTAGTTTTTGACCAGACACTTGCGACGCAACCCCTTGCGGCACACGCACCGTAAAACGGGTAGCTTGCGGCCAATTTTGCGTAGGTTCAAACACAGCGGTTTGAGTCCCGCTAAAACGGCACACTCCGGGAACCGCCGGAGTAATAGAAAGCGGACAATCCGCACCGGAAAGTTGGGAATTTTCCCCCAAAGCAACAACCGGTTGGTTAAAATGTACATAAATCGGTTGGCGGTTTTCCCCACGTTGCTGACCTTTGGGTGTGGCAGAAAGTACCTGTAGTGCCGGGGCGGCGCGCAACGGCACCACGGCTGCTAAAATAGCGGCTATAAAAACAAATAAAATACGTTTATAAGTCATATAAATCCCCCTTATATTTATTTTAGCATTTTGGATTATGTGTGCGGGACACACTTGCACGCGTGAAGTTTTTTTATTATACTAGGAGTACAATTTTATCTGTTTTTGGAGCCGTTTGAGAAACGGAAAGCTTTTAGCATACTAAAGGCATTAGACAGTCCAAAAACAGCCGATTAAGAGGTACAACGTAGCCGAAATTGCAAACCGGCTGTGTTGTACCGAATGTTTGCCACCGCTCGCACTGTGGGCCGGTGGTGAACTACGGCTGTTATAAAGGGGTTACTGTCTAAGCTCATTTGTAGCGGCCGTTTTTGTGTGGGTTCTCTAAACAGATAAATTGAAATAACTAAAAGGAGAACTAACATGCAAAATAAATTAAAAAAACGAGGGTTTACCCTCATAGAGTTGCTGGTAGTAGTGCTAATAGTAGGTATTTTAGCCGCTGTAGCCGTGCCGCAGTACCAAAAAGCGGTAGAAAAAAGCCGCCTAGCCGGCGTATGGGCCACCATGGGCAGTTTGCGCCAAGCCGCCGCAGTGGCTATGATGAATCCGGAAACAACCAATACAGACGGCATAAGTAGCTGGAACCCCAAAAATTTGGATGCCAGTATTGACTGTATAGAAGCAGGAGGCGCCAGACAGTGTTGGGTTACATGCCCTTCAACTAAATGGGGCCAGTGCAATTACAGCGTAACAGGAACTAGTGATAATCCTATTATACGCTTCATAATGGACTATCCCATTGACGGGGAGAGAAAGCTTATGTGGCTTCATTTATCTAACGACGGACGTTCCTGTACAGAAGGAAGTGAGGATGTAAACGGCTCTGTGTGCCAAGAATTGGGACAAGTGTATTAAAAATACCCAAGCACTACGGTAAAATGCTCCCGAAAGGGGGCATTTTTGCAGGAGCATAATTTAGTAGAATAGTGTTATGTCTGTTGCTAGTACTACGCTAAAAAACCCGTTTAAAGATAAAAAACTGGCAAAACTTTTATTTAAATTTTCAGCCCCTGCCGTGGCGGGGATGTTTGTTAATGCGCTATTTAACATTATTTCGCGCATTTACGTGGGGCAAGATATGGGGGCAGTGGGTATTGCCGCCATTACGGTCATCTTTCCTATAGGCCTGTTGTATATGGGGTTTAGCGCGCTTATCGGCATTGGAAGTAATTCGCTATTTTCCATTCGGTTAGGTGAAAAACACCATCATGAGGCCCTGCGCGTATTGGGCAACGGGTTTATCCTTTTAATAATTGTAGCGGGGTTGGTTACTTCGTTTAGTTATTTATTTTTAGATACCCTGCTTCATTTTTGCGGCGCGGATGACCTCATTTTGCCTTATGCACACCAATACGCCACTTGGGTATTCCCGGGGTATTTTTTGTTTGCCATTGGCGCGGGAATGAACCACTTTATCCGTTCCTCCGGCCGCCCCAAAACAGCTATGGCTACGCAATTTATCGGCGCGTTTATTAACTTAATTGCCGCCCCGCTTTTTATTTTTAAATGGGGGTTAGGTATTAAAGGCGCCGCGCTGGCCACCGTGTGCGGGCAGGTTATTTCGTTTAGTTGGGTGATGTATTGTTTAACGGGCCACCGCGCGCAGTACCGGCTGATGTGGCACAATTTTAAACTTAAATTGCAAATTACGTTAGATGTACTGGCCATTGGGTTTTCACAATTTGCGTTTCAGCTGGCTTCCGGGTTACTAAACGTTATTTTAAACCATGCCTTGCTTAAATACGGAGGGAACCTGGCTATTTCCGCCATGGGGATTGCGCTTAGTATTAACACCATTGTAGTCATGCCCACCATGGGGATTAGCCAAGGGGCACAGCCGCTCATTGGTTACAACCACGGGGCACGCAAGTACAAAACGTCTATTCAAACGCTTAAAATGGCGCTACGTTGGGGCATGTTGGTAACCACTGCCGGGTTTTTAGTGCTGGAAGTGTTTGCCCGCCCGATTGCCGCTATTTTTAACGGGCAAGACCAGGCGTTAATTGACATGTCCGGCCGGGTCATTCGTGTGTTAAACTTGCTACTCCCCGTAGTGCCGCTACAAATGTTAGCTACTACCTTCTTTCAGGCCATTAACCAGCCGCTTAAAGCCGCGTTTTTAAGTTTATCGCGCCAAATTTTATTGGTCATTCCCCTGGTACTTATTTTGCCGCTGTGGTGGGGATTGGACGGTGTATTTGTAGCCCCGGTGGTGGCGGACGGTATTTCCACCTTAATTGCGGTGGTGCTTTTAAAGCATTTTTTCAACCAGCATGGGCAAAACGTGTTTTTTAAAAAGAAGTAGCCAGGCACCGCCTGCAGGCAGTTGCCCGGCCACTTACCCTTACAGACCTAGATATGCACAAGTCTGCGTAGTATTACAAGAACGGCCGTTGTTGTCTAAGGACAAACAAGTCCAGCTTTCCTTAGACATTCCTGGAAATTTCATATATGCACAAAAAGAAACTCCCGGATTCTGAGAATTTCCGTGTACATAATACTGACAAGAACTATAACTGGGGGAGGGACAATCCACCACACAAGAATCCGCAGAGCCCCCTGTACAGTTTACATCAATATCCAATTTGTCAAACTCAGGGCTGGAACCAGCTAAGAGTTGTACGGCCAATGCTTGGCGGATACTGGCCATGGTAGCCCACACTTCGGCCACGCGGCTGCGCTCCACTGCTTTGTTATACTGCGGCAGTGCCACTGCCGCCAAGATGCCTACAATCAGCACCACTACTAAGAGCTCAATCAGCGTAAAACCCCGCCGGGTACTAAGTTGTTTCATAAACAACCTCCTATATTTAGTTCAATTTAGCTGCTTATGAAACCTAACTAAAAACGGCTGCTACGCTTAAGCTCTTCAAATCACCTAGCAACAACAGCCGTAGTTTGCCGGTTCTGCAGATGCAGAAACGGCAAACATTCAGCACAATACGGCCAAGGGATCAGCTTAGCTGCATTGTGCTTAGAACGACTGCTTTTGGATTTGAAGAACCTGCTAATTGCTTAGCAGAGAACCGTATTTAATACGATTCCAAAAACAGATTAAATTGTACTGATAGTATAATAAAAAAAGACCGGTAAAACCAGCCCTTTTTAGACTATTACAAGGATAAGTATATTACGCGACATCACTTAAAAAATGACAACCGACACTGCGCTTATTTTGCAAGGCCGCGTACGTAATGAGCAACGCCGTGCGTACGCCGTTGCGTAGGTCAATGAGCTCTTGGCAGGGCTGCGTGCCTTTGTAAAACACGTCAATTTCGTTATGCAAGTGACGCAGGATTTTTTCGGCCCTTTCCAAATGTTTGCGACTGCGGATGAGCCCCACATAGTTCCACATCGTGCTTCTAAGGGTATCCAAATCCTGCTTAATTAAATTGACATCCGGAAGTTCCTGCGGAAGTACCCACTCTTTGGGCGTGGGAATGTGAAAAGTTTGCGTGGTAATATCTTGTGCATCCTGCCGGGCGCACAAATAGCCCATGGCTACGGCTTCTAATAAAGAGGTACTGGCCAAGCGGTTTGCCCCGTGGTAACCGGTGCAAGCCGTTTCGCCAATAGCGTTCAAATGTAAAATGTTTGTCCGCCCGGCCGGG
>JAZLAA010000201.1:0-38853 GCA_045612945.1 Elusimicrobiaceae bacterium | reverse complement strand
TGGAATGGCGCCCGGCTGCCCCAGCCCCAAAACTAATAGCTAACGGCACACACCCTAAAATGAACGCTAAAGAAGTCATCACAATCGGCCGAAAGCGCATTTGTGCGGCGTGGATGGCGGCTTGCGCTTTTTGCATACCTTGTTCTCTTAAAAGTACTGCAAATTCCACAATCAAAATAGCATTTTTAGCCGCCAATCCCACCAAAGCCACCAATGCAATTTGAAAGTAAATATCGTTGGACAGCCCGCGTATCCAGGTGCCTAACAAAGCCCCAAAAATAGCAAAAGGAACCGCCAATAGCACTGCAATAGGCAAACTCCATTTTTCATATTGTGCAGCTAAAATTAAAAATACCACCAACATCCCCAACAGTAAGGCCGAAGTAGAAGAACTGCCCGCAATTTTTTCTTGGTAGGTGGTGCCCGTCCAGGCTAGCGTGAAGTCACTATCTAAGGTTGCTTGGGCGGTTTCTTCCACGGCACGGATAGCCTCGCCGGAACTATATCCGGGGGCTGGGCTGGCCATAATTTTAGCCGCCGGGAACACGTTAAACCGTTCCACAATATCAGGCCCTAACGAAGATTTTAAAGTAGCCAAGGTGGAAAGCGGCACCATAGAACCGGAATTAGATTTTACATAAATACCGCTAAGCTGTTCGGGGCGGGCGCGATACTCGCCTTCCGCTTGCATCATAACCTTAAAACTACGTCCCATGTAGGTAAAATCGTTAATATACATATTACCAAACGTACCTTGTAACGTAGCATAAAGGGCATCTAACGAAACTCCCATAGACTGCGCTTTGGTTTCATCTACTTGTAACGTATATTGCGGCACGGCAGCGGAGAAAGATGAAGATACCGCCGTCAGTTCCGGGCGTTTGCGAGCCGCCTCTAAAAATTTGTTTAGTTGCTCGGCCAACATGTCCGAACCGCCTTCGGAACGGTTTTGAATATACCCTTCCAGCCCACCAGTGGTACTCATCCCCATAATAGGTGGCGGGTTAAACGGCATGACGAGTGCACCCGGCACTTGTTTTTGCGCGCGCTGATATACCTGCCCTACTACAGCGGTGGAAGATTCGCTCTCTTTTTTGCGCTCATCCCACGGTTTTAACATCACAAACGAAGCGACCGAATTATTCTTCTGCGCGCCTGTAAGCATATCAAACCCGGCAAAGGTCATTTCTTTTTGCACTTCAGGGATAGAAAGAAGCAGATCTTCCATTTGTTGGGCCGTTTTGTCACTCATAGACAAAGAGGCCGCCGGGTCTAACTGTGAAGCCACCATAATAATCCCTTGGTCTTCAGTGGGCAACAAACTACCAGGTACTATTTTGAATAACCCCAGCGTGGCCGCAAATAAAACCACTATCAAAATACCAGCTACCGTTCCTTTGCGGATAATGCCCCCCACTAAATTGCCGTATTTAGTGGTCAGCTTGTCAAACCATGTATCAAAGGTATAGAAAAAACCATGCGTAGGGCGTACCTGTTTTTTTAAGAGAAGTACACACAAAGCTGGCGTTAAGGTTAACGCCACTAACCCGGAAATGACTACAGAAACGGCAATCGTAATGGCAAACTGCTTGTACATCACCCCGGTAAGTCCCCCCATAAACGCTACCGGCACAAATACAGAACACAGCACCAGCACAATAGCTACCACCGGACCGGACACCTCTTGCATGGCTTTAATGGTAGCCTCGCGCACGGGCAAATTGTCCTCGTGCATAATACGTTCTACGTTTTCAATCACCACAATGGCGTCATCTACTACCATCCCAATCGCCAGCACCAGCCCAAACAGGGTTAAGGTGTTGATAGAGAAATTCATAACCATCATGCCAGCAAATGCCCCAATGATAGACACCGGCACCGCCAAACATGGGATGAGCGTAGCACGCCAGTCTTTTAAGAACAAAAACACCACCAAAAACACGAGTACCATCGCTTCCGCCAAGGTTTTAATCACTTCTTTAATAGACTCGTTTACAAATAAGGTGGTATCATATGCAGTATCGTAAGCCAAATCCATTTCCGCAGGAAAACTTTGTGCCGCTTCGGCCAGATAATCTTGCACCGCTTTGGCGGTAGCCACCGCGTTGGCGCCCGGGGATAAATAAATTCCCACCGGCACGGCCGGTTGTTTATTAAAACTGCCGTTAAACTCATACGTTTGGCTGCCCAATTCTACCCGGGCTACGTCTTTTAAACGAAGGGTAGTTCCGTCCGCGTTCGCGCGTAAAATGATATTTTCAAATTCCTCAGGTGCGGTAAAGCGGCCCGGGGCGATAATGGTATAACTTCTATCCACTTTCACCGGCATAGGGGCTTGGCCAATTTTGCCGGCGGCACGTTGAGCATTTTGGGCTTGCACAGCCGAGGCTACTTCACTAATAGACAATCCTCGCTGGGACAGCACATCCGGTTTAACCCAAATGCGGATAGCATAGTCGTTAGCAGACATCACCATCGCATCGCCCACCCCTTCAATGCGTTTTAAGGCATCTACAATGTTAATTAAAACATAGTTCCCAATGGTGGTAGTATCGGAACGGCCGGAGGGCGAATAAAACGCTATCATTTGCAAAATAGAGGAAGATTTTTTATCTACGGTTACCCCATAGCGGCGCACGTCTTCGGGCAAGGTAGCCGTGGCTCCCTGCACTCGGTTGTTGACGTTAATCATGGCCTGATCCGGGTCTGTACCTACTTTAAAGTAAACAGTTAAAGCCATATCTCCGTTAGCAGAAGAAGTGGAGTTCATGTACAGCATATCCTCCACCCCGTTAATTTGCTGTTCCAGCGGGGCAGCCACCGTATTGGCAATTACTTCAGGGCTAGCCCCCGGATATTGGGCCGACACGGCAATGGTGGGAGGGGTCAAATCCGGGTATTGCTCCACAGGCAGGGATTTAATAGATACAATCCCAGCTAACGTGATTAAAAGTGAAATAACAGATGAAAAAATAGGCCGGTCAATAAAAAATTTAGAGAACATATCCCCCCCCTACTTTGCCGGCGCGGTTTCGTCTGTTTGCGGCAAGGCTTGGGCATCCGGCGATTCAGAGTCTGCAATCGCCTGTTCTAATTGATCCATTTTCGTTTCATCGGCTACGGAAGCGGTGCGCTGTGGAGTAGTTTTTACTCCAAAAGGTTGCACCTGTGCTTGCACCGTTTGACCGGGGCGCACCCGCGTAAGCCCTTCGCTTATGACGGTTTCACCCGCTTTGAGGCCACTGGAAACCACATAGACATTATCTAACAGTTCCCCGGTAATGGGGCGGGCTTCTATGGCGTTATTAGCATCTACTACATATACCAACAATTCCTTAGATGTGTGCAACACAGCAGAAGACGGAATTAAAATAGCATCCTTGTAGGTAGCCCCCACCAAGTGCACCCGTACAAACTGACCGGGCATTAACAGACGTGAATTTTCCGGGTTAGCAAACTCCGCCTTCATAGCAATACTGGAAGTAAGGGCATTTTCGGAACTGTCAAAGAAAATAATTTTACCACGTTGGGGATATAAGTCTCCGTTAGGCATTACTGCCTCTATGTAGATGGCCACGTCATTTACATCTTTGTCACGATATTCATCGGCCCCTTCTTTGTTACCAGGTTCCATGTTGCCAAAAGAAATTTGGCCGGAGGTAAACCCTTCCGCCAATTTAGTAAACTGGCTACCCGGCATAGAAAATTTAACATAAAGCGGGTTAATTTGTACCATATTGGTTAAATAGCCAGACTCTCCCGCCGAGGAAATCAAACTACCCACCGAAGGTACCGCCTGTCCCACAATACCCGAAATAGGCGCAGTTACTTTGGTGTAACCCAAGTTAATCTGGGCCCCTTCCACAGCGGCTTGAGCCACTTTTACATTAGCTTGGGCCGTTTCATAAGCAGACAATGCATTATCATAATCCTGTTGGCTAACCGCGTTGGAGGCCCGCAACGTTTTCATACGCTTAAACGTGCGGTAGGTACGTTTTTCTTCGGCTTGCGCCTGCGCTAGGGAACCTTGAGCCTTTTCTAAGGCCACCTTATATTCCGCATCATCAATTTGAAATAATTGGGTACCCTCTTCTACAAATTCTCCTTCGTTATAAAGCCGTTTTTCCAAAATTCCCCCCACTTGTGCACGGATTTGAATTTCCAGTGAACCCGCTACCTGGGCCGGATATTCAATATTCCAAGGCAAATTTTCCTGTATCACTTTAACAGCCGATACAACCGGCACCGCGGGTGCTTTTTCCGTCTGTTTTTGGCAAGCCGCCGTGAACAAGGCAGCTAATAACATAAATCCTATAGTTTTTTTCATGGATATCCCCTCCAACAAATATTTCTCAGATTTTATAAAAATTGTATTCTCCTTCACAACCTAATTCTTGTACTATATTGCCTTTGTCTTAAAAACCTGTATAATAAGGATATGCGTAGTGGTTGGTTGGCAGTTTTCCTGTGTTGGGCAAGCCTGTGCACCGCCCAAGAGTCGGAAATAGTTATCGAACTTTCCGGCTCCGGGTCTCCTGTTTCCTCAAACGGGGTATCTGTGTTTACTAAAACGGCAACCCAGCTCCAAAAACGTTTTGCCGGCAAAACCCGTTCCAATGTATTGTACACCCTAGATAGCGTATCTTCATTTGACGGAGAAATAAAAGCACAAGACGGCACAACTTACCAGCTGGTACGCTATGGTACAGAACGTGAGCCGTACCGCAAATTTCTCTTTCAAGCCCAAGAGCCCCAAACGCTGCTGGCCGTGGCAGATAGCGTTCAAACGGTGCTGGCCGTTAACCAAAAATACCACATCAATATGGGCCTGGCCGAAGTGGATTTTATCCGCGCCTACCCAAACACCCCAGCCACCCTTGTAACGGACGAAGCCACCGCCAAAACCTACCACACTTATACGGTAAACACAACTTTATGGGTAGTATTTGAAAACGGCAAGCTAGTACGTCAATTTACAGCAGAAAAAGATTACACCGCTTTTGTAAACGAGGTAACGGCCTCCAACACCGCTTACCGTGCCCAGCAGGGAAAGGGGGCCAAACAGCACGCCCAATCCTCGCAAAAGAAAAAGAAGAAAAAACCCTTTAAAGCCCTCCTACAAGGCGGCACCCTGCACGACCGCATGTACCTGCCCAAAGTAGTCAGCACGGGGACGGCCCAGCAATTACCACCGCTTCAACCCAGCACCTTGCCCCCGGGTACCGTGCTTATCCGTGATGCCAGCGGGAACTATATGAATTTAAAATAAAGTATCCCTGGTTTTACAACCAAAATGCTAGAATATAATTATTATGAACTTAGACAATAAAGCTATTTATTTCCGCCGTACCGCTTTACGCAAAATTATAGAAGCGTTTGATAAAGGCAACCTGGAAACCAACGCCTACCGCATCCCGTATGAGGTGATTCCACAGGATTCCAAATCCTCCGTACGTTGTTGCATTTACAAAGAGCGCGCCGTATTTCGTGCGCGTACGCTGGCCGCCCTCGGCTGTAGCGTGGAAGAAGACGATGAAGCAACTTCTTTGAATGATTACGCCAAGCAAGCTCTTACCCGCGCCCAAGCAGCACAAATTCCTCTTACTGTAATGGATATTGCCTGCCACGGGTGCCGAAAAGCGCGCCACATGGTAACGGAAGCTTGCCAAGGTTGTTTGGCGCGTCCCTGCCAACAGGCGTGCAAATTTGGGGCCATTAGCTTTATTGACGGGCGTTCATTTATTGATGCCGATAAATGTAAAAATTGCGGAGCCTGCAAACTGGCTTGCCCGTATAACGCCATTACATTTATTCCGGTTCCGTGTGAACAAGCGTGCCCCGTAAATGCCATTCATAAAGGTGAAAACGGCGTAGCTGAAATTGATTTTGAAAAGTGTATTTCCTGCGGGCACTGTATGGAAGCCTGCCCATTCGGTGCCATTATGGAACGTAGCCAATTAATTGATGTACTAAGCCAAATTAAAAAAGGGGCACCGGTTGTAGCCATGATTGCCCCCTCTATTGTGGGCCAATTTGATTGCTCTTTGCCCCAACTGATTACGGCTATTCAAAAGGCGGGCTTTCCTTACGTAACCGAAGTAGCCCTGGGGGCAGACGTAACTACTGCCAATGAAGCCCGCGAATTAGTGGAACGATTGAAAAACGGCGCCCGGTTTATGACTACTTCTTGCTGTTCCGCCTGGGTACAAGCCGTTAAAAAACATTTACCCGCCTTAAAAGAATTTGTGTCGCATACCAAAACTCCGGCTGCCTATACCGCTGAAATTGAAAAACAAAAAGGCCGTGTAACGGTATTTGTCGGGCCGTGCGTATCTAAGCGGGCCGAAGGTAAAGAAGACCCTAACATTGACTACGTGATGACGTACGAAGAACTGGGAGCCTTGTTTGACGCTAAAGGTATCAACCCCGCGCAGTGTGAGGAAGCAATACTAGACCCTAATATCTCCGGCGAGGCCCGTTATTACGGCGTAACCGGCGGCGTAGCGCAAGCCGTGGAAAATGCAATTGCCGGCAAAAAACAATTCAAAAAAATGGCCATTAACGGGCTAGACAAAAAAGCGATTGCTTTACTCAACGCGTATGCTAAAGGGGTGGGGGACTTTCAGCTTTTAGAAGTAATGAATTGTAAGGGCGGCTGTATTGGCGGCCCGTGTACCCTTAAACCGCAGGCGCAGGTAATTAAGCCCATTAAAGACTTAGTGGAAAAATCTCCCAAAGTGCCCTGCGCTCTAGACACAGAAAAATCACTTAATAAATGAAAAGAAACTTTTGATAATCAAAAGTGACCCGTATTTCGCATACGGTTCCAAAAACAGATCAAATTGTATCTATAGTATAATAAAAAATGGCAGGGTTTCAACGTAAAACCATGCCTTAAACATTTAGTACAAACAGATTGCTAAGCAGTTAATGTGCCCAGTAGTTTTTCCATGGGTTCTTTAGCTTCACCGCCGCCTTGAGCAAAATCCGGCCGTCCACCGGCACGCCCGTTTAAACCGGAAGCCAATTGTTTGGCCACGGTTATGGCATCTGTATTAGGGAGTTTGCCCGCCATTTTGACTACAAACGAACGTTTGCCGTCACGGTCACACGTTACAATAACCAAGGCTTGTTTTTGCTTTTGCGCTACCGTATCGGCAATGTTGCGCAGTTCCTTGGGTTGAGCATCATCCGCCTTGCGCAAAATAACGGTGGTACCGTTCTTGAGGGTTAAGCTCATTTCGTTTACACCACCGGCGGCCAAGGTTTTTTGGCGGAAATCTTCATAGCGTTTTTTAACTTCTTTCAGCTCATCCATAATTACATTTACACGCGTAAACACATCTTTGGCGGGCACCACTAACCGGGCCGCCAAATTTTCCGCCTGTTGGTTTACTTGTGTTAAATAGTCCAATGCGGCATATCCTGCTACGCCCTCTATGCGGCGCACCCCGGCAGACACAGATCCTTCTTTTAACACCAACACCGTTATTACCTCTGCCGTGTTTTTAACATGCGTTCCCCCGCACAGTTCTAAGCTGTATTTTTGTTCCGGATGTTCAAAACTACCCCCCATCAGCACAAAGCGGGCCGGATCCGCATACGTCTCCCCCAACAGGGTAACCGCACCTAATTTTTCGGCATCAGCTAGCGGACGCGTTTGGCAAATTACCGGCAAACCGTCCTGTGCGGCCTGGTTGGCAATCGCCCAGACCTTATTAAGTTCTTCTTGCGACGGCGTTTTAGAAAGCGTATAGTCAAAACGGAAACGCTGGGGCGACACATAAGACCCGCTTTGGTGTACCGTCGGCCCAAACACCTGGCGCAATGCAGCGTTAATTAAGTGAATGGCACTATGGTTTGCCATACAGCGTTTGCGCAACGCGGCATTTACGGCTAACGTAACGGTATCCCCCGTACAAAGGGTTCCGGTCACTTGGTGCAAGAAAATTTTGCCCAACGGCTTTTGCACATCTTCCACGCGGGCCACCTCTTTACCATCCGCGCAAACAATCCCTTGGTCAGCCACCTGGCCGCCGGATTCAGCATAAAAAGGCGTCGTGTCAAACACCACATACCCGCGACCGTTTAGCTGGGTAACCGTTTCAAATTTTTCATTTAATAAGCTTAGCACGCGCGCAGAAGCGGTTAGCGTATCGTACCCTACAAACTGGGTAGCGGGTAGCGTGCTTTCCAACTTTTGCATTACAATTACTTTGCCTTTGCTAAATTCGTCCGCGTACGAGCGGCTTTTTTCTTGTGCGGCTTCTTTAGCAGTTTGATAACCCGCCTCATCAACACTAATTCCTTTACCGGCGGCTATTTCACGGGTCAATTCCAGCGGGAAACCATACGTTTCGTGCAAGTGGAAAGCATCTTCCCCACGGATAGTTTTTGCATTACCGGCCAATAGTTCCGCCAATTTTTCTTCTCCGGTTACCAAAGTTTTTAAGAACGCTGTTTCTTCTTGTTTAAGCACTTGGGCAATATGGGCCGCGTTTTTATCAATTTCCGGGTACAAACCAGCAAAAATTTGCTGTACCACGGGAACCAGCGTATGCAAGTAGGGCTGGTTATTTCCCATCAGCTTAGCATAGCGCACCGCACGGCGAATGAGGCGGCGCAAAATATACCCGCGCCCTTCGTTAGAAGGCAAAATACCTTCGGCAATTAAAAAGCTGGAACTGCGCACATGGTCTGCAATAATGCGCAGAGCCGCGGTTTCTTCACGTGTGTTACCTTGAACGTGCAAATCTTTTTTGGCTTGCGTAATAAGCGGGGTGAATAAATCGGTTTCAAATACGTTGCGCGCCCCTTGCACGGCCATACACAAGCGTTCCAACCCCATGCCGGTATCTATGTTGTTATGCGGTAGGGCTTTAAAAGTGCCGTCTTCCTGGCGATTATAACTTTCAAACACAATGTTCCAAATTTCCACATACCGCCCACAATTACACGTAATATCACAATGCGGGTTGGTACAGCCTTTGTCACCAAAGTCGTAATAGATTTCCGAGCACGGACCACAGGGGCCGGTGGGGCCCATAGTCCAAAAGTTATCAGCTTCTGCCAATTCAAAAATACGTTCTTTAGGTACAAATTGCTGCCAAATTTGGTAGGCTTCTTCGTCACGCTGGGCGATACCGCCTTTGTAAATACTAACGTAAAGTTTATTTGCCGGCAACCCAAGCACCTGGGTTAAGTATTCCCACGCCCAAGCAATCGCTTCCTTTTTAAAATAATCCCCAAACGAAAAATTACCTAACATTTCAAAGAAGGTTAAGTGGCGTTCCGTAAAACCTACACTGTCAATATCGGTGGTACGCACACACTTTTGGCAAGTGGCGGCGTTTTTTAACGAGTTATCAATGCCCAAAAAATTGGCCTTAAACTGCACCATACCAGCAGAGGTAAACAGCAAAGTAGGGTCATTTTGCGGCACGAGAGGACTGGAAGGTAAAATTGGTAAACCTTTGGATTTAAAAAAGTTTAAATATCCGTTGCGGATTTCTTGGCTGGTTTTCATAAAACATCTCTCTTAAAAAGGGTATAATATATAATATAAATTATACCATTCTATGAGAGGGCGGGCACAAATTTATGCACAAAATTCTTAGCTATTTGTTACTGTGCTGTGGAATTTTAATTATTCTCTTTGCCTTAAACAGCATGTATAAAGTATTCATAACGGGTGGAACCGTGCCAGTGTTGGTTTCTTTTGCAGATTTACAACTTAAAACCCAATACGGCCTTATGAGCTTGCCTATGGCCCCGGTAAACACGCTGGCCAATTTAATGCTTTTTGCGGTACTAATGGCCTTTATTACTACAACAGGTGCTAAAATAGCCGGAATTGGCTGCCAACTTTTAAAAAATGAACGTATTTACGAAGCGTTAACCGCCCTTTCTAAAGCCCCTGCCGAGGAAACCATTAAAAAATTATGAAAATCCGCTTTATTGTAAACCCAATTAGCGGCAAACGGCCCGCACCCCCGGCCCAAACCATGACACAAATCCGCGCGGTATTCCCCAAGGCCGAGGTGCTGTTTACCCAAGGCCCGGGTCATGCTACCGATTTGGCCCGCCAGGCCATGCAAAACGGATGTGAAGCCGTGGTAGCCGTAGGGGGCGACGGCACGATTAATGAAACCGCCAAAGGCCTTGTTTCCTCTCGCACTGCTTTGGGGGTGATTGCACACGGTTCTGGCAATGGGTTTGCCCGGGAATTAGGGGCGTTAGTCCCGCTTCCGCGTGCGCTGCAAAATCTGCAAAAAAATGGGCACATGGTTGCGTGCGATGTGGGCTTTGCCAATGGGGAACTCTTTTTAAATTTGGCCGGAGTGGGCATTGAAGCCGCCGTAGCTTGGCAATTTATGCAGCAAGCCGCAACCGGCCGGCGTGGCAAATGGCCCTATATTAAAGAGGCGGCCAAAATACTCTTCTCTTACCAGCCGCATCCGTTACGCATAACCGTTGACGGGCAAACACAGCAGTTACAACCCATTAGTTTGGTATTTGCCAACGGGCGGCAATACGGCAGTAATTTTATCATTGCCCCACATGCGAACTTATTTGACGGCAAGCTGGATATGGTAGAAATTAAAAACGTTGCCAAATACAAATTGGCCACCGCCGTACCGTTCTTCTTTGCCGGGAAAGTTCCCCCTTTTGGCATTACAACCTCCAGGCAAATTAAGCAAGCCGTGATAGAAACTAACGGCGATATTTTGTATCACATAGATGGCGAACCACGCAAAACAAGCGGCCGATTGGAAATTAACCTTGTTCCCGGTGCGTTACGTTTGTGGAGCACAAAATATTTCACTAAATAAAACCTGTGCTAGCAACAATAATAAAGGTTGTATTCTATTTAAATGACCATGCCGCCGGGCCAAACGTGTTTTCTATATAGTCTAACAGGGCCGCATGCAAGAATACCCGTTTATTAAGTTTAATGCGGTGGGTTTTGGCAGGATTTTCTTTGGAAGCAACTTCTAAATAAACGACCGTCGTGCCTTTACTGGCATCTAAACATTGTTTTAGTTTTTCCAGCATAAAAGGGGTGTATCCGGCCGGAATACGCACCGTAAACTCTTTAGCCACGCTGGCAATCATATCCACCACGTTGCCCACTTCTTTTAAGTTTAACTCCAAGCGCGCACTTTCATCATCCGTCTTTACGTCTCCCACGAAATTTAAAATAGCGTTGGGAACCAACTTTTCAGCCATCCCTTCATAGGCACTGGCAAAACAATTTACGCCAATAGATCCGGTGCAATCTTCAATCACCAGCTGACACCACTCTTTTTTCTGTTTGTTTTGGCGTTTTTTAAATAGTGTAATAATCCCCAGCACGCTCAAACGCCCGCTGGCTTTACCGGCCAAAATATCACTAATAGGTGTACATTTAAGGCGTTCCAAATTTTCTTGGTAACGGGCCATGGGGTGCCCGCTAAAGAAAAGCCCTAACACTTCTTTTTCGTTAAATAAAAGTTCTTTTTGGGTCAGCGCACGGGCTTTCACAAATTCCGGTTTCTTGATACTAAGCACACTGGAAAAATCATCCCCGAACAAGTTTCCCACACTGTTTTCTTTTTCTTTGGCTACCAAATGCGCCACGTCCACCGCATTATCAATGTTGGCTAAAATTTCGGCGCGAGTAATTTTGGGGTCTTGGCCGGGGTAGAGGCTGTCTAACGCCCCGGCTTTGGTTAAACTTTCAATCGTTTTTTTGTTTGCTTGGGACAAATCAATACGGCTACAAAAATTATCCAAAGAGGTATAGGGGCCATTTTTTTCGCGCTCTCTAGCAATAGAAATACACCCCTCCGTTCCCGCATTTTTAATGGCTTCCAGCGCATAGCGAATGTATTCCTTTCCATCTTTTTGCTCTACGGAAAATTCCGGTTGAGAAGCGTTTACGTCCGGCGGTAAGGTTTCAAAACCCATTTTGCGGGCTTCTTCCAAATACGTAACAATTTTGTTTTCTTTATCTTCCGCACCAATGGCGTTGTGGCCAATTTCGTTGGTTAAGGCCGAACACATAAATTCAATAGGATAATTGGCCTTTAAATAAGCGGTTTGATAGGTAACCAGCGCATAGGCATACGAGTGGGATTTGTTAAACCCATATCCGGCAAACGCTTTCATCTGTTCATAAATGTGTGCGGCGGTTTTTTCGGGGATTTGGTGGGTTTTACAACCGTCCACAAATTTCTTCCCAAATTTTTCCATTACATCCAGTTTCTTTTTACCCATGGCTTTGCGTAGCGTATCGGCTTCGCCGGGAGTAAAACCGCCTAAAAGTTTGGAAATCTGCATGATTTGCTCTTGATAAACCATACACCCATAGGTATCTTGCAACACCTCGGACAACAGCGGCGTTTCGTACGTAATTTTTTCTTGCCCGTTTTTGCGCCGCACAAACATATCCATCATGCCCGATTCCATCGGCCCCGGGCGGTACAAAGCCACTAAGGCGGAAAGGTCACTAAATTGGCTGGGCTGGATTTTTTTAATTAAATCACGCATGCCGCCACTTTCTAACTGAAAAATACCCAATGTTTTGCATGCAGAAAGCATGTCGTACGTTTTTTTGTCATCCAGCGGAATTTGGTTAATATCAAAATCCGGATTGTGGCGGGCACGAATCATTTTTTCGGCATTATCAATGACCGTCAATGTACGAAGACCCAAAAAGTCCATTTTAAGAAGCCCCAGGTTAGAACAAGGCTCCCCTTCAAACTGGGTAGTAATAGACTCCTTTGCCCCGCGCGCCAGTGGAACGTATTCAGACACCGGATCACGCGTAATCAGCACCCCAGCCGCGTGAATACCCGTATGCCGCTTTAACCCCTCCAGTTTGCGGGCCATGTCATACATTTTTTTGGCCTGAGGGTTGGTTTCTATAGCGTTTTTAAGTTCATTAATTTCCAACGCTTTTTCCAGTGTCATTTTGGGATCGTTTGGAATCATTTTAGTAAGGCGGTTTGCCTCCGCCAGCGGGACATCCATCGCGCGGGCCACATCTTTAAGCACCAGTTTGGCTTTCATGGTACCAAAAGTGATGATTTGGGAAACGCGGTCACTACCGTATTTGCCGCGCACATAATCTATCACGCGCTCACGCCCCGCGTCGGACATATCAATATCCAAATCCGGCATGCTTACGCGATCTGGGTTCAAAAAGCGTTCAAACAGCAATTTATTAGTAATAGGATCTATACGGGTAATATCCAAACTATATGCCACTAGCGACCCCGCCCCCGATCCGCGCCCCGGGCCTATGGGAATATCGTGTGCGCGGGCCCAGTTGATAAAATCGCTTACAATTAAAAAGTAACAGTCAAACCCCATGGTAATAATGACGTTAAATTCATATTCCAACTGCTTCCAGTAATGCTCTGGCACGTTGCCGTGCATTTTTTGAGTAAGCCCTTTACGGCACAAATCTTTAAAGTATTCGGCAGAGTTGGCAAACTGCGGAGGAATATCAAACTTGGGCAAAATAAAACCGTGTTTAGGAAATTGCAAATCACATTTCTCGGCAATTACAAGCGTATTGGTACAAGCTTCGGGCGTGTGGGCAAATAGCGCGCACATTTCATCGGGCGATTTAAAATACAACTCGTGCGACATTTGCATACGGTGCGGGTCGCTCAAGGTTTTATTGGTAGCAATACAAACGTGGATATCATGCGCTTGCCAATCTTCTTTTTTTTCGTAGTGACAATCGTTCGTAGCCACCAGCGGGATACCCGTTCGTTTGGCTACATCCTTTAAAAGCGGCAAAGATTCTATTTCTTCGCGGATGCCGTGATCCATTAGTTCAATATAGTAATTGCCTTTGCCGAAGATATCTTCATATTGCTTAGCGAAAGCACACGCTTTGTCAAACCCGTCCACCGAGCGCACATATTGGGACAAAAGCCCCTTTAAACAGCCCGACAGGCACAACAGCCCTCCGGAATACTTGGCAAGCAACTCTGTATCTACCCGCGGGTGGTAATAATACCCGTTTACCCAGGCCAGGGAGTTCAGCTTCATTAAATTTTGATACCCTTCATAATTGCGTGCCAGTAGCGTAAGGTGTCCGGTGCGGGATTTATCCCGCTGGTCATATTTACCCTCGGTTACGTAAAATTCACACCCCACCAGCGGCTTGAGGCCTGCCTCGGTGGCCGAAGCGTGAAAATCCAGTGCGCCGTACATATTGCCATGGTCCGTAAGCCCCATGGCTTTGATACCCTGGGCCGCCAAACCTTGTAAAAATTGGGAAGGTTTGTGATTTTCGGAAATACGGAGCATGCCGTCTAACAAGGAATAATCACTATGGTTGTGAAGCTGTACAAACTCTGCCATAAACAGACCTAAATATTATAAGATGTGTCTATGAAACATTATAGTAAATTAAAAGAAACAAAAATTTCCTCTGATACGCTGTTTAAAGGCATTGTAGATGTAAAATTTGATACGGTTAAACTGATTAACGGCCATACTGCCCACCGCCTATATTTAGCGCATAAAGGGGCCAGTGCGGTATTCCCGGTAGAGGGAGAATACGTGTATTTGGTACAGCAATACCGTTATCCGGTAGGCAAAGTAACGTGGGAAATCCCGGCCGGCAAGCGCGAACAAGAACAAACCTTCGCCCAATGCGCCCGTGCAGAACTGAAGCAAGAAACCGGTATGACGGCACGAAGTATTAAAGAAGTGCTCATGTTCCACCCTTCCAACGCTTTTTCCAGTGAAGAACTGCATTTGTACGTGGCCACAGGTTTGCGGCGTGGCAAGGATTGCCCTGATGAGGACGAATTTATCAACCTTAAAAAATTCCCGCTCAGCGAAGCTTACCGTATGCTAGAAAAAGGCGAAATTAACGACGCCAAAACCATTATTATGTTGCAGTGGTGGAAACTGCACCACAAAGACAGGTAGCCAAATTAGGTACAGATGCTCATAACAACCTGCAAGTTTTACCGCGCTAAAGCAAATATGGTATAATGGAAATAGATTTAAGCCCAGTTGGCGCAGCGGTAGCGCGTTCCCTTGACATGGGAAAGGCCACAGGTTCGATCCCTGTACTGGGCAGATTTTTTCGTCCTAAAAGTCCTATTTCGTTGTTGCACGCTTGGTTGGATACCTCCGCGCTAATGCGTGCGCCTAGAACTAGGGCTTTTTATTTTGAAAAAATTTCTTTTTCCCCAGTCGCACACCAACTGCTTGGTGTGCGACAGGAAACCGCAGCGGTACTGTTACTTAAGCAAGAATATTAAAAAAATCAAGCAACCAAAGCCTACCAAAGGGAACTTAATCCCCGGCCGTTTAGCCGATTTTTAAAATTTAAATTACCCCAATTTGCAGTAAATCGTGAATGTGTACAATGCCTACGGGCTTGTTGTGCTGAGTAATGAACAAGGAAGTAATTTTTTTGCGTTGCATGTGTGCCAGTAAGCTAGATGCCAGCTCTTCGGGGGCAGCTTGTTGTGGGTTGAGGTGCATAAAGTCTTTGCCTACCTTAAAAAATAAATCAGGCGACATATTACGCCGTAAATCCCCGTCCGTAAATACGCCGGTCAGCTCGCCCTGTTTATTAACAAACCCCACACAGCCCAAGCGTTTGGCACTCATTTCCACAATAATCTCTTGGAAAGGGGCCTCCTGCGACAAAATGGGCATCTCTGCACCCGTGTGCATAATGTCGGACGCTTTTTGTAATACGGCCCCCAACTTCCCGCCGGGGTGACGGTCCTGGAAATCTTGCTTGGTAAACCGCTTGCGCGACATTAGTGCCACCGTCAGCACATCCCCCAATGCTAACGTAGCCGTGGTGGAACAAGTGGGGGCCAGCCCCAGGGGGTCTGCTTCCGGCGTTTGCGGAAGAGGGAGTACATAGTCGGCATTTTTCCCTAGGGTACTATCTACATTTTTAGTAACTCCCACCAAGGGGATACTAAAACGCTTGCAATAATTTAAAATATCGGCCAGTTCTTTGGATTCCCCACTATTGGAAATAGCAATTACCATATCTTGAGCGGTAATCATGCCCAAATCGCCGTGGCTGGCCTCGGCCGGGTGCACAAAGAACGCCGGGGTGCCCGTAGAGGCTAGGGAAGCCACTATCTTTTGCGCCACAATGCCGGATTTACCCATACCGGTAAAAATAATCCGCCCGGGCGTTTTTTGCATTAAGTCCAACACGCACGAATAAGCCGGGGTAGCCGTCAGTAAGGCCTCTAAGTCACGCAAGGCGGCAATTTCTTTGGAAATGGTTTGCTGTAACGATTGGACGTCACTACCGGTTTGTGCTGGTTTAGGCATATCGTTCCTCTTGGGCTTAAAATAGATTACGTTTATTGTAATAAATATTGCCTTACTTGGCTAGAGTAAGCCCAGTACAAGGCCCCCGGCTTTATGAGAGCCGGGGGCTATTAGGCTGCTTGTAAACGGTTTATTCAATTCTTAAAAATTAAAAACAGATCAAATTGTATTTTTACTACCTTAACATTGTAACATAATTGCGGTTTTTAGAGAGCATTTTACTAATTCATTATTTAGTTGCACTGAAATTACTTTTTTAGTATATTAAGGTTAGTTATTGCTTCCTGCTTCTGCTTCCATCTTAATTATTCTGAGGAACTAACATGAAAAAACGAACCTCCGCGTTCGCGGCCGTTGCTTTGTTGGCAACCTTGCCCGCTTACGCGCAACTGGTAGAATTAACGGAAACGACGGAAGAAGTAGTTGTTTTAACCTCCGCCAAGCATGAGCAACGCATTCAAAATCCCCGCTTGGCCACCCTAGAAAACACCGAAGCCGCCCTGGAAAAAACATGGGCTCGCGGCAAACAGGCTGCTAATCATATTGGGCTAGATGTGGGAGCAGATATCTCTTATTTGGCCCAACGGGCGGCCCCTAGCGGCAAACAAACCGCTATTCAAGGCGTATATTACCCGTATTTAACGTGGAACTTGTTTAAAGATAGCGCCATGGGTTCCGGCCAGTTAAACGTCAACTATACGCTGGTGCGTT
This sequence comes from Elusimicrobiaceae bacterium, assembly GCA_045612945.1. Classification (GTDB taxonomy): domain Bacteria; phylum Elusimicrobiota; class Elusimicrobia; order Elusimicrobiales; family Elusimicrobiaceae; genus Avelusimicrobium. The sequence goes on along the minus strand of JAZLAA010000201.1, from coordinate 21,822 downwards.
ATTGGGGCACGCAAGCTACCACCTTGCAAGGGCGGACCCTTCAAGCCGTTGCGTTTAACGATTACCCAGCCAATCAGGAAATTTTCTCGCAATTTTCCTACACGCATACGCTACCGGGGGATTTAAACTGGATGAGCGTTACCGTGGGGCAGTTCCCACTGTATAACTTTGACGGAACTACCTACTTGGATAACCAACAAACCGCCCTTATGAACTATGCGCTTTCCCAAAATGCGTCCTCGGCCTATGCTTCTGCCTCGTTTGGGGCCTATTTGCAAGCGCAAAATAAAAACTTTAGTGTAGCTGCCGGATACCAAGATGCTACCAACATCTCCGGCGAGCAAATAGAACTAAAAGATGCATTTGACGGCAAATACACCGTGTTTGGTTCGGCCAGCTGGACGCCCTCGTTTGAACTGGGGACAGGCCAATACAGCGTGCTGTACTATTATCAACCTTCTGTAGAGAAACAACCCGAAAATGTAAATGGTTGGTCGTTTAATATGCAGCAAAACATGGGGGAACATTGGGCAATCTTTGCGCGGGCCAACGGTTCTACCAAAGGGGCCATGGGCGTAAAAAATTCTTACGCATTCGGCACGGCTCTACTAAACCCGCTTAAACGTAACAGCCAAGATGCCATCATTTTTGGTATGGCTTATAACCGCCTGAGCGAAAAAGGACAAGGATATCCCAACTATATGCGCTCCGCGGAAATGGCCATGGAACTAGCTTGGGTGTGGGGCATAGGCAAACTGGTTACCGTTACGCCGGATTTACAAATCTATCCGCGCGCGGCCTTTAACCACAAAAACCAATTTACAACGGTGGTGGGTTTACGCACTACCGTACAACTGTAATAAAAAGGAGATATTAATATGGAAAACAAAGACCTTATATTAGGAACACGCTACCCTACTTTGGCTTTTATTTCCGGCGGGGCCGGGCAAGCCGCTGACGGCATTCCGCCCCAGCCGTTTGAAACCTTCTGCTATGATTCCGCTTTGTTGCAAGCCAAGGTAGAAAACTTTAACATTGTGCCTTACACCTCGGTACTTCCCAAAGAATTACACGGCAACATTGTACCGGTGGACCAAGTAACCCCCTACTTTAAACACGGGTCCGTGCTGGAAGTAATTATGGCCGGCAATGGGGCACGCATAGAGGATCACAAAGCCATTGCCACCGGTGTAGGCGTATGCTGGGGGAAAGACAAAACAGGCCAGCTTATTGGCGGTTGGGCCGCTGAATATGTGGAGTATTTTGACACACCCATTGATGACGAAATTGCCCAAGGGCATGCGCACATGTGGCTCAACAAGTCCTTAAAACACGAATTGGAAATCCGCGGTGTGGAAAAACACAGCGATTTCCAAATCTGGCACAACTACATCAACATCACCCAACCGTTTGCCTACTGCTTAACGGTAATGGGCTTCTTAAATTTCAAATTTGCCGAACCGGTGAACTTGAAATAACGGGTGATTAGCGTATGGGGAATAACACTACCGCCAAGCTGGGCGTGATTGGCCTAGCCAGTATTGTGATTAGTTCCATGGTTGGGGGAGGGGTATTTTCCCTCCCTCAAAACATGGCCGCCAGTGCCTCTGCCGCCGCGGTTTTACTCGCGTGGGTAATTACGGGCTTTGGCATGTATTTTATTGCCAACACATTTAGCGTGCTCTCGCGCGTCAAGCCGGACCTAACCGCCGGTATCTATATGTACGCGCGCGAAGGGTTTGGCCCGTACGTCGGTTTTACCATTGGCTGGGGATATTGGCTGTGCCAAATTTTTGGCAACGTGGGTTACGCGGTCATTACCATGGACGCACTAAATTATTTCTTCCCGCCGCATTTTGCCGGAGGAAATAATTTGCTTTCCATTGTGTGCGGTTCGGTGCTCATTTGGGGATTTAACTTTATTGTACTACGCGGGGTAAAACAGGCCACTATTTTAAACCTCATTGGTACCATTGGCAAATTAGTACCGCTCTTGGCATTTTGTATTATTTTGCTGTTTACTTTCCACGCCGACCAATTTGATTTTAACTTCTTAGGCCGCCTGGCTGAAGGGGGCAAATCTCTTGGTTCACTGCCCACCCAACTTAAAAGCACCATGCTCGTTACATTATGGTCATTTATCGGGATTGAAGGCGCGGTAGTACTTTCCAACCGTGCTAAAAACCAATCCGCCGTCAGCAAAGCCACGCTTTTGGGGTTTTTGGGGTGTTTGGTTATTTACATTGGGCTTTCGGTACTGCCGTTTGGTTTTTTAACCCAAGCGCAAATCGCCGCTGTACCCAACCCCTCTACCGCCGGTGTGCTTGAAAAAGTAGTCGGCCCGTGGGGGGCGGTGTTTATGAACTGTGGGCTTTTAATCGCGGTATTATCTTCGTGGCTGGCGTGGACGATGATTACGGCCGAAATTCCCGCCGCCGCGGCCGAAAACGGCACCTTCCCTAAAGCGTTTGCCCACCAAAATAAAGCAGGTACGCCGGATGTGTCGCTCTGGATTACCAGTGCGGCTATGCAGTTGGCCATTTTGTTGGTGTATTTTTCCAACAATGCGTGGAACACCATGCTCTCTATTACCGGGGTGATGGTACTGCCTGCCTATTTAGCCAGCACGCTTTACTTGTGGAAACTGGTGGAGGACGGTGAGTTTGCCAAACTGTCCAAAACCAGCCGGGCTGGGGCCTTGGCTACCTCCGTACTGGGTACGGGGTTTGCCTTGTGGCTCTTATATGCGGCGGGCCTCAAATACTTGTTCCTGGCGGCCATTTTTCTGGCACTGGGGATCCCTGTGTTTATAGACGCGCGCAAACAGAAAAAGGACGGCAAACCTGTCTTTTCCGGAGCTGAAAAAGCCGTGGTAACCCTGCTGGTACTTGCGGCACTAGCGGCTATTTACGTCTTTAGCCGCGGGTTGTTAAAAATATAAGAGACTGGTACTTAACACGCAATAACTATTCCGTAAAGATAGAAAAAATATTGTGAAATATATCCCCGGCAAAGCCGGGGATTATTATCTTAGTCTACATCACAGTAATCAGAACTGCCATCACAAAGCCCCAATTCCTTACATAAACTGCCAAAGCACTTCCTTTCTCCTTGTGGAGTAATTGCAAGATTGCCGTATTTATTACCTTTACGAAAACCAAACTGCCTATAGCCAGTTGTAGAATCTTGTCCGATTAAATAACGACATTCGCTCCAACCTGAATAAGGGCAGCTAAACTGGCACTCAAATCCACTTGCGAAGTGACAAGTAGAGACTCCCGCCAATTCAATATCAAGAGCAGCATAATTTGGCATCTTATTTTCGTTATACCAAATAGAAATTCCACCCCGTTGTAACTCTTGAACGGTGGCCGCTTTGTGTAATGCCGCCAGATTTGTCCATATTTCTGTCAGACGGCTTTTCTCTACTGCTTTTTGATATTGTGGCACGGCTACGGCTGCCAAAATACCGATAATGAGCACCACTACTAGGAGCTCAATAAGCGTAAAACCCCGCCGGGCATGTTTATTTGTCATGTGATTTCTCCTTTTGTCTGTTTTTGGAGAAACCAAAGAATACGGCCGTTATAGATGAGTGTCTGTCACAACCCCAAACTACAACAGCCGTGGTTTCCCATGCTAATGCATAGGAAACACTCGGCGCAGCCAGGAGAGCTCTCCCCGGCTGCACCTATATCGGCTATTTCTGGAGTGACAGACAGCTCTTAGATTTCTAAAAGCGTCCCGTATTCCGCATACGGTTCCAAAAACAGATCAAATTTTTACCGCTCCAACGCGGCTTATATTATTATAATAACTAAACGCTCAATTTTCTAGTACTTTTTAGTTGGACTATCCGTCCCCAAATTGTTATGATACTTTTAAGGAGATCTATATGGAATTACTCATTGCTTTTTTAACCGGAGCCGCCTTGGTAGGGGGATTAGCTTACATAAAAATTAAAAATTTGTCTGCACGTGCCCAAACCGCAGAGCTTGAAAATGCCCGTCTTTTAGAACGTACCGGCGGACAAGAGCAATTTGTGCGCAGTTTGCTGGCCGAGCAAGAAAAAAAGTTTACCGCCTTGCAAGAGGCATCCAAAGCCGCGTTTAAACAACTGGCCGCCGACTCTTTAAAAGAGCAAAAGATCGAACTAGTCAACCAAAATAACACGATGGTTTCCCCCTTAAAAGAAACGCTGGACAAATTTACCAAACAAGTAGGCGACTTACGCACCGAAACTGCCCAGCGGCACGGCAGTTTGCAAAACGCCATAGACCGCACCCTGCAACTCAATGAAAACCTCTCCCAAGAGGCCCAAAATTTAACCCAGGCACTTAAAAGCCCTAAAAACCAAGGTACCTGGGGTGAAATTATTTTAGAAGACGTATTAACCGCGGCGGGGCTTCGCAAAGGGATTGAGTTTGATACGCAGGTATCTTTTACAACACCCAACAACCAGCGCAAACAGCCCGATTTTATTATCCACTTGCCTAACCAACGGGATTTAGTAATAGATTCCAAAATGTCGTTAACCGCCTATTTGGAATGGCAGGCCGCCACCACCGAAGAAGAAAAACAAAAATACCTTAAAGAACACGTGCAATCCATTGAAAAACATATCAAAGAATTAGCCGCCCAAGATTATACCGCTTTGTTACCCCATGAAAAGCTGGATTTTACATTCATGTTTATCCCCATTGAATATGCATATTTTATGGCGGTACAAGCCAAGCCGGAACTTAACGAATTGGCTCGCAAACACCGTATTGCCATTGTAACGGCTTCTAACCTATTTTCCGTGTTGCAGATAGCCGATAATTTATGGCGGCAGGAGCGTTCCGGCCAACTAACAGAACAAATTTTTAAAACCGCGCAAGAAATGCTGGAACGGGCCGGACGGTTTGCCCAACGGATGGAAGATTTTCATACCAAAATCAACCAGCTGGATAAAGCATACCAAGAGGCCGACAAAGCCCTGCGCGGCAAACAGGGAATTGTTTCTTCCGCCAAACAGTTGGAAGATATGCGCCTAAAATCGGCCAAGAAATTGCCCGCGTTACTAGATGACGCCACTGTAACGCAAGACAACAACGCTTAGAAAAAGGTAGAATATAACCGAAAGGACGTGCCTATGATTCGTTTTAATTGTGATTACAGTGAAGGGGCCCACCCGCTTATTTTAGAGGCTCTTACACAAACCAATTTGGAACAAACCGCCGGCTACGGCAATGACCCTTACTGCCAGGAAGCGGCCGAACTGATTAAAACCGCTTGCCAGGCCCCGCAAGCTACCGTTCATTTTTTGACGGGTGGAACCCAAACCAATTTAACGGTAATTGCCGCGTGTTTGCGCCCGTACCAAAGTGTCATTTCCCCCGCTTCCGGGCACATTCAAGTACACGAAGCCGGGGCCATAGAGGCTACCGGCCACCACATTGTGGCCTTGCCGGAAATGTATGGTAAAATTACGGCCGCCCAAATTGCCCAAACCTGCAAAGCCCACTGGGAGGACGACAACCCCGAATTTGCCCCCCAACCCAAATTGGTGTATCTGTCTTTCCCTACCGAGTACGGCACTCTTTACACTTACCAAGAACTCAAAGAAATCCGCCGGGTATGTGATGAAAATAATTTGTTTCTATTTATAGACGGCGCACGCCTGGGCTATGGGCTCACCGCCCGCGGTAACGACGTTACCCTACCGCAACTGGCCCATTTTTGTGATGTCTTTTATATTGGCGGCACCAAAGTAGGCGCCTTGTTTGGAGAAGCCGTAGTTATTATGAACCCGAAACTCCAAAAAGATTTCCGCTATTTCATCAAACAAAAAGGCGGTATGCTGGCTAAAGGGCGGCTGTTGGGGTTGCAATTTGTAACGCTGTTTAAAGACGACCTGTACTGGAAACTGGGCCAACACGCCAACAATATGGCTACCCTGATTAGCACCGCTTGCCAAAAAGCGCGTTTTCCGTTTTTGTATGAATCCCCTACTAACCAGCAGTTCCCCATTCTGCCCAACACGGTGTTGGCAGAGCTGGAGGAAGTGTACGCGTTTTCCCACATCCAACGCATAGACAACCGCCATACCGCTATTCGCATTTGTACCAGTTGGGCTACCCGCCCGGAGGATGTTTCCCTGCTGGTACACGATTTGCTGGCCTACGCAAGGAAATAATATGCTCCACATCGGGTGTCATTTATCCAGTTCCGGCGGGTTTGAAGCCATGGGTAAAACGGCGCTGTCTATTGGGGCCGATACGTTTCAGTTCTTTACGCGCAATCCGCGCGGCGGCCGGGCTAAAGACATTGACCCGCAAGATGCACAAAATCTAATCCACCTCATGCAGACGCACCACTTTGCGCCGATTATCGCCCACGCCCCTTACACTTTAAACCCCGCTTCGGCCGACCCCAAAATACGCGAGTTTGCCCTTACAACATTTGCGGACGACTTACAACGCATGGAATATGTGCCGGGCAACTTATATAATTTCCACCCGGGTTCCCACGTGGGACAAGGCGTAGATAAAGGTATTGAACTGATTATTCATACACTTAACGAAATTTTAGCCCCCAATCAACATACTACCGTGCTGCTAGAAACCATGGCCGGCAAAGGGAGAGAAATCGGCGGGAAATTTGAAGAACTTAAACGCATTTTAGACGGTGTAAAACACAACCAGCTTTTAGGCGTTTGTTTAGATACGTGTCACATTAGTGATGCCGGGTATTCACTAACCCGCTTAGATGAAACACTGGCAGAATTTGATAAACACATCGGCCTGAAACGCTTAAAAGCCATACACTTAAACGATAGTTTAAACCCGCCCGGCGCGCATAAAGACCGGCACGCCCCTATCGGGCAAGGCACTATCGGCACCAAAACGTTAGCCGGTGTCATTAACCACCCGGCTCTAAAACATCTGCCTTTTTGCCTGGAAACCCCCAATGATTTAGACGGCTACGCGCGCGAAATTAAGTTACTGCGTAGCTTATACCAAGAGTAAATTTGCTTTTTGTGTGTAAAACTGATATACTATAGAGGTAACGGGCCTGTAGCTCAGCTGGGAGAGCGCCTGCATGGCATGCAGGAGGTCGCAAGTTCGATCCTTGTCAGGTCCACCATTTGAAAACCCTACGCGGAAGCGTGGGGTTTAATTTTCCCAGCAAGAGCTGGGCAACGCCAAATGGCCGGGGTCGCAACGCAGGACGGCTCTTGCCAAGTTACTATTTGAAAGCCCACACCTTTGTGTGGGCTTTTTAGTATATGATACATCCAACCGGGGCTTTCAGCTTTAAGACCCTGTAACATATTCTGTCATAGAGGGATAATGTTGTCTTAAAATATCACATACTGCTTTACCTTTACGATTATCCGTATCAGAGTAAGCACACTCATAAGATATTCCATTTGACGCATGAGATACTTCAATTCTTGTATTACCGAAAATATTTCCTGATGTATAAATATAATACAGTTTATAGCCACAATCAGGACAATCCGTACGCATTCCTTCCAGTCGCATCGTTTCATCAGAGGAAACACAAGTACTTTCTCTACCCGTACTAGAACAAGAAGCAAAGAAATTTTTGACGTCTATATCTAACTGTTCCAGAGGAAAGCTACTCTCAAAAAGTCCATTTTTTAAAGCATACAAACGAATCGCTTCATCAAGCGAGCTCATAAGCGTTTGTATTTGTGTTACACGGGCTTTTAATACTGCTTTTTGGTATTGCGGCACCGCTACCGCCGCCAAAATACCAATAATTAAAACAACTACCAACAACTCTATGAGGGTAAACCCTCTGTTTGTGCGTTCCATAAACGCCTCCTTGTTTGTTAATTTCAATTTAGTTGTTTATGAAACCACAGAAAAACGGCTGAATAGAGCCAAGTCCATGAGAGTGCCTTAGTTGCTAAACAGCCGTAGTTTGCCGTTTGTAAAAACGGCAAACATTCAGCACAAGACAAAGAGCTCATGACTTCCCCTCATCTTGTGCCTAAACAGGCTGTTTTTGGACTCTCATGGATTTTTGGATAACCAAAAAGCATCCGTTTCCTAAACGGTTCCAAAAACAGATTAAATTGTACTTATAGTATAGTAAAAAAAGAAAAAAAGACAAAGAGTCTTTCTAAACTATAGAGACAGGTAAAAACTACAGTCCGTAAGACAAACTTTCTATTAAAAAATCCGGCATTTGTTGGGCGCGCATTTTTGCTTGGGTAACGGCCAGTTTATAAGGCTCTCGGTAGAAGGTAAAGGTGCGGGCTTGCGTATCCCACAACCCAAAAGAAGCCCAAGTGTTTCTGTCGCGCGGTTTACCAACAGCCCCGGGGTTAATCACGTAGCGACATTTGTCGTTTAGACTAATCGTATGCTTTGGCTTAGTGCTTAAAAACATTTGGCACGTACGGGGAGAACCTTTAATATAGAAGGGGAAATGAGAATGCCCCACAAAACAAATTTGCCCTTGCCACATCCGGTAATAGACGTTAAACTGCTCTTTGCTGTGAAAATACTCTTTAATCGGGTCAAGCGGGGTACCATGTACCACTACAAAATCATCCCCCTGCGCTTTGGCGGGTAATGTTTGCAAGTATTCCACACTGGCGGCGGAAAGTTGCTCTAAATTTTTTTCCAAAGCCAGTTTAGCATCATAATTAAACAGACTCTCCAGCGACCGGAACGCCAACACGGCATCGTGGTTACCCATTACACTGGCTAGCAGTGGCAAATGTACTACCCGGCGCACACACTTTTCGCTATCCGGGCCGTAGCCAATGATATCACCACACTGGATATAACGCTCAACCCCTTCTTGTTTGAGGCGCTTTAAACACACATTCAAAGCTTCTAAATTGCTATGAATATCCGATAAAACCCCAATACGCATACGGTTTACGCCTCCACCAAGGCTTCAAGTTCTTCTTTTTTCTTATTTTCGGCGGAGTTCGTACGGTCGGACAAGTTCACAGACATTACTTTGGAAACCCCACTTTCTTCCATCGTAATACCGTAGAGCATACGGGCAGCTTCCATGGTGCGTTTGTTGTGAGTAACTACAATAAACTGCGTAGATTGTGAAAATTCTTTAATCAAATTGACGTACCGCTCCACATTGGCTTCATCCAAAGCGGCATCGGCTTCGTCCATAATACAGAATGGAGACGGGTGGTGGGTAAAAAACGCAAACAGTAAAGACATGGCCGTTAACGTCTTTTCTCCGCCAGACATAGAGTTAATGTTTAACAGTTTCTTGCCAGAAGGCTGGGCATAAATTTCAATGCCGGTTTCCAGCAGATTATCGGGCTGCGTAAGCACCAAATCACACTCCCCACCGCGGAAAAGGGACTGAAAGATATTTTTAAAGTGCATACGCACTTGTTCAAAAGTGTATTTAAAACTTTCCCGCGTGGTCTGGTTGATTTTGTTAATAGCGGATTTAAGATCTTTTTTGGCTTGGTCCAAGTCCGTCATTTGGGTTTGCAGGAAGGTATTGCGCTCGGTCAGGGCGTCGTATTCTTCGGGCGCGGTCATATTTACAGCCCCCATATTTTCAATGCGTTTACGCATCATTTTTACACGCTCATAATCCACTTCTTTTTTACCATAATTTAGAGCGGCTTCTTCGGGCGTAATGTTCCAGCTTTCAAACAAATTATTTACCACCGTAGTATGCTGACGGCGCGCATTAGATAGGGCGTTTTCCAAATTGGTTTTTTGGAGTGCCAAGTCCGACGATTGCTTCTTGCACGCATTGAGAGCGGTCAGCTTTTCATCATATTCTTTCTTAAGGGCTTCTAAATCGGCACGCATTTGGTGTTCATCAATTTCCAATTTGGCCAGCGTGTCACGCTCGGCAGACAGTTTGGCTTGGGTGGAAAGTTTTTCGTCTGCTAAACTTTTTAAACGCAAGGTAGCGGAGGCCATTTTTTCATTACGTTGGGCCTCGTTGCCGGTTAAACTGTTAAATTCAAATTCGGTGGATTTTAAATCCAGCTCTACGTTATTTTTCTTTAAACGCACTTCGTAGAGTGAAGCATTAAGCGTGTTAATCTGCGTTTTTAGTGTTTCTGTTTGTTGGTGCAGTGTTTCTTGTTGCTCTTGCAATTGGGTGGCACGGGTTTCACAGGCCTGTTGGCGGGCCTTGATTTCCTCCACTTGCACTTGCAAAGTCTGCACCTGTTTTTTGCGACTATCTATCCGCAACGTAATTTCTTGCTTCTGGGCCGCCACGCGGGCCAGAACCTCTTGCACAGCTTTAAGTTCCCGCTCTTGGTTGGCATGCTCATTTTGCACGGAGTTTAGAGCTACCACCGCTTCTTGCGCTTGGGTACGCAATTTCTTTAAATTTTCTTCGGCCTTGGTTAAGGCTTCGTAATTTTTAATCATTAAAGAAGAAACTTTATTTTCTTCTTGCGTTTGAGCGGCTATTTGCTCTTTAACGGTTTCTTCTTCTCCCCAATAGGCCTCGGGCGCGCGAACACTATTATCCCCGCCGCTTACAAAGAACTCGCTGTTTACCATACCGTCTTTAGCTTCACAAGAACCTATCAACAAATCCAACAAATCATCCAGTTCGGGCTTGTAAGTAAGCTGTTTTTTCAAATTACCGCGCGGCTCCACGGTGGAGGTAGGCACACTTTCCAGCACAATAAATTTGGCGCGCGCTTTGCCGCGCTGTTTAAGTAAGGCAAGCGCTTTTTCCACCGTAGCATGGCTGTCGCACAAAATAGCATCTAAGTATTTCCCAAACGCTTCTTCCACGGCCACTTGCAATGCAGCCGGATATTTAAGTGCCTTACGCAGCGTCCCCTTGACGCCAGACAAATGCGCCTCAAGCACGGTTTGCACACCCACCCAGTACGGGTCGTTTTTCCCCTGGGTTTGAATCAGCTCTAACTTGGCGGTGAGCCCGGCCCGGGCGGATTTAATTGCCGAAAGCCGTTCTCCTAAAGTCGTACGCTCTTGTTGAAGTGCCTGCAGTTGTTCTTCAGCGGCAGTAATAGCCTGGCGGGCGGTTTGGGCTTGCGTTTGTTTGCCTTGCACGCGCAGGGTAACTTCCTGAAGTTTCTCTTCCAGCCCAGCTAAAGCGGAAGTTTTTTCTTGGTTGGTTTTTTCGACTGCTATTAAATCTTCTTGTTCACGTTGAGCAACCGATTCCTCTAATGAAATCCGGTTGGATACTTCCATAAGTTTTTGCACTAAATTCATCCGCTCGTTGGCGGTGTGTTGGCGGTCGTTTTCCAAGGTGCGCAGGGAAGCCTCCAACTTTTGAGCCTCTTGCGTTTTGGTATTATACTGCTCTTGCAACGGCGCCAGTTCCGCCGTCACAGCGGTCAACTGATCCTTTAGTTTGGCAATAGCCGGAGCGAGCTCCGCCAAACGGCTTTGCCCACGTTGGGCTTCGGCCCCGGAAGCGGCAATCTGCGCGGTCAATTCGGCGGTTAGGTTGTCGCAATTTTTTATAGCTCCTTCCAAAAGACCTACCTGGTATTTGCTGGCAGAAATTTTTTCGTTAAATGCGGCAGCTTCTTTTTGCTTATGGGTTAAATTTAAATCCAGTGCGGCGGTGGCCCCTTCTTGGGCAGAAATACGGGTTTCCAAATCGGCCAGTTTCTCTACAATGGGTTGCAACTCGCCGGTATGTTTGGCAATTTGCGCGGCCGACTCATCAATAGAATGGAGCGAAATGGCAATCTCGCTTTCTTTAAGCTCCTCGCGGTATTTTTGGTAAAGGCGTGCTTTTTTTGCCTCACTGTCTAACTTTTTAATTTGCTCGGTAATCAAAGCCACTGTGTCAGACAAACGGGCCAAGTCCATATCCACCCGCTCTAAACGGCGGATGCACTCCTCGCGCTTGGCTTTGTATTTGGAAACGCCAGCCACTTCTTCAAACATTTCGCGGCGTTGCTCAGCCGAGGCCGAAAGTACACTTTCCACCCCGCCCTGGTCAATAATGGCGTATCCTCCACCGCCAATACCCGTATCTAAAAACAAATCTCGGATGTCCCGCAAGCGGCACTGCACCTTATTTAAATAGTATTCACTTTCGCCGGAGCGGAAAATTTTACGCGTGACGGTAATTTCGTTAAAATCCAATGGGAGCTGGCGCGAAGCGTTATCAAAAATCATGCTTACTTGCGCCATGTTTAAAGGGGCACGCTTGGCAGTTCCGTTAAAAATAATATCCACCATGGAACCGGAACGCAGGGCCTTCCAGCTCATTTCGCCAATCGTCCAGCGTACGGAGTCAATCACGTTAGATTTACCACACCCGTTCGGGCCCACTACACAGGTAATGCCGGGCTCAAAATCCAGGCGGGATTTATCCGCAAACGACTTAAACCCAATAATTTCAATTGCTTTTAAATACATAACTCCCCTTACATTTATATATTATAGCATTTTGGGCCGAATAACAGGGCAAAAACAGACTAACTCTCTCTTACGCGTACTAATATAAAAGGAGTACGAGTGAGCTCCGTCTAAAAAAATACTTGCAAAATTTTATTTTTTTTATTACACTGGAGGGGTACGTTAAAAATGTACGTTAATATTAACGACTATTCCTTTAAAGGAGGAGTTTTAAAATGGCTGAAAAAGTATTGAAAGTAGGCATGGACCGCGAAGACGGTTTCTTGTACTACATTGACAAAGACGGTGATATTGCCCGTGTGCAAATGGCCCGCGGTGGCAAAAAAGGCGGCAAACCGAAAAAAGTAGAAAAAACTGGTATCAAAAAAGAAAAAGGTTACCTCTACTTCTTGGATAAAAAAGGCGATATTTCCCGCGCCAAAATGGTAAACGCCAAATAAGTTTGTGCTTTACTAAAACCCCCGGTAATAAGCCGGGGGTTTTTAGTTCATATCTTTCAATCCCAATTCGCACTATTTTGTAAAGCTTGGCAGATGTAAGCCCCCTTTGTAGTTTCACCGCTACACGAACGAGTCCAGGTGTACCCATCCGTACTGTCATTGTAAAAGGAAAAGTAGAGATTCCCTTGGGTGAGTAATTCGTAGTGTATTTTCCCATCTGGTCTTTCTATAGCTAGAGCATCAAAGCCAGAGCTAGGGCCCCACTCGCACGCCTTGTTGAGAAAGGATTCTAGTTCCATGTCTAATTCATATGAATTTTGGATACGAACGCCTTGACCATTCTCACAATGCCCAGAAAAGAAATACCCCTCTGTTTCTTGTATGCCATGTGCTAATACATGCGAGGCCACGGCTTTTTCATAAGCATTGGCAAATAACATAATCTCCGCTGCCCTAGCCTTAGCTACCGCTTTTTGGTACTGCGGCACAGCTACAGCTGCCAAAATACCAATAATTAAAACAACTACCAACAATTCTATGAGGGTAAACCCCCGTTTTGCGTTTTTCATAAACGCCTCCTTAATCCGTTAATTTCAACTTGGCTGTTTATGAAATCCATGCAAAAACGGCCCCCTGTCACTAAGACGAATCACCCTCTCAGTAACAAACAGCCGTAGTTTGCCATTTTTACAAACAGCAAACATTCAGTGCCAACCAAGCGGGTAATTAGTCCGCTTAATTGGCACCTAAAACGGCTGTTTTTGGAGTGATTCGGGTTGTTTGGCAACCGGGCCTACCTTACATAGGCGTCCAAAAACAGTTCAAATTGTATCTACAGTATAATAAAAAAACCCTTCAAATTCAACACTCCTCTTGACTTTTATTACATTTCCCTTATACTAGAAATATCTGACGGATAGGAGGAATGAACAAAGAATTTTAAGTCTTAAACCGCCCTCGGCAAACGTGTCTTAGATGCGTGTGGGGGCGGTTGTTTTTTGGTTCGCGCGTACACGCGCGAAATGAAACGGTTGACACACGGCCCCTTAGAATGATTAAATAGTTGTGCGGGGTTTTCTCTCGTAAACGATTCTTGGAGGAAATTATGGATATTAAAATTACGGCCAAAAACATTAAACTTACACCGGCCATTAAAGAATTTATCAATACACGCGTAAGCAAAGTGGAAAACTTTTTTGACAATATCGTCTCTGCCCAAGTGCTTATTTCGGTAGAAAAGAAAATCAACCAACGCGCCGAAATTATCTTGCACACGGGAGCTAAAACCACGATTAACGCCAGCGCGGTAGAAACCAACCTCTACAAAGCTATTGATGCTGCCGCCGTGAAAGCGGAAGCCCAAGCCAAAAAAATTAAAAACAAAGCTAAGGCCCGCAAAACCACCAAAAAATCCGTTAAAGAACTGGATATAGACCCGTTTGCCGAAGTAATGCTTCCGCAACATGATGTAAAATTCTCCGTCATTAAACAGGTGGAAGTTTCGCCCATGAACCCGGAAGATGCCGCCTACGAAATGGAACGGCTAGGGTATTCCTTCTGGATGTTTTTAGATGAAGGATCTAAGCAAATCAACCTTATTTTTAAACGCTTAGACGGAACGTACGGCTTAATTAAACCCATCAAAAAGAAATAAGCCCGGAGGACCCGTTGGAATTTAGAAAATCCATTACGGTAGCAGAACTGCTCCAAGTGAAAAATCTTCACTTGGAGCTGGTCTGTGGCAAACGCTATATTTACCGCGAAATTACCAACCCGCATGTCAACCGCCCCGGTCTGGCCTTGGCCGGCCATTTAGAAAATTTCCGTGCCAATTCGGTACAAGTTTTTGGCCGGAGTGAATTTGCTTTTTGCCAAAAAGAAAACAAGACCCGTTTGCGCGCCAACGTTACCAAAATGTTAAGCGAAGGGGACGTGCCGTGTGTAATTATGTCCGCCGGATTGGACCCTCACCAAGCCATCCGTAAAGGCAGTTTAAGTGCGGATGTGGCCGTACTAAAGACCGACATGGAGTCGTCCGCGTTCATGGCGGCTTTTTCCCGTTTTTTAGATGAAAAACTATCCCCTGTCACCCATCTGCACGGGGTATTAGTGGACGTAAGCGGTATTGGGGTGCTTATTCGCGGGGATGCCGGCATTGGCAAAAGCGAATGTGCGCTGGAACTCATTAAGCGCGGGCATATTTTAGTAGCCGATGATGTTATTGAAGTACAAAAACGCGGTCGTTATCTAATGGGATCCTGCCCGGCTATGCTTAAACACTATATGGAAGTACGCGGGCTAGGCGTACTGGATGTACCACTCCTTTTTGGGGTAGGGGCCACCTTAGATGAAACGAAAATTGATATGGAAGTCGTGCTCACAGCCCCCAACAAAGCCCCACTGGACCGCTTGGGTGTAGAGCAAAAAACAACCGATATTTTAGGGGTGGAGTTACCTTCGCTGGTGTTGCCTGTAACTCCGGGGCGTAACTTGGCCGTACTTATAGAAGTAGCGGCCTTGAACCAGCAATTAAAATCCCAAGGTATTTTTTCTGCCAAAGAATTTAGCCAAAAACTCTTGGATAAAACCAAACAGGGAAAGAAAAATGAAAAAAAATAAACGGCGTTTATTTATCATTTCAGGCATGAGCGGGGCCGGCAAATCCCAAGCACTTAAAATTTTTGGGGATTTTGGCTTCTACTGTGTAGATAATTTGCCTCTGGCATTATTTAAAGATTTTATGGATTATACTGCCCGCAACACTAAGCCCGAAAACATTGCCTTGGGCATTGATATGCGTGCCGGAAATACCCTTAAAGATTTGCCCAATTTAATTCAAACTATTAAAGGGAAAAAGTGGGATATTAAGGTACTTTTCCTGGATGCTAGTGAGGAGTGCTTAATTCGCCGTTTTTCCGAAACTAAACACCGCCACCCCATTCACAAAAAACTGGCAGCCGCTATTGCTCATGAGCGCAAGGCCCTGGGAGGCATCCGCTCCATGGCCGATAAGATAATTGACACCAGCGATTTAAAACTGGGAGAACTAAAAGAAAAAATATCCGAACTTTTAGGCTCTACCCGCACTGGGGATATGCAAATATCGGTGGTTTCCTTTGGGTTTAAAAACGGCATTTTAAAGGATTGCGATATTGTCATGGATGTACGTTTTTTGCCTAACCCGTATTATATCCCGGCGCTCAAAAATAAAACCGGGCTGGATAAACCGGTGCAAGACTATATATCTTCCTTTAAGGAAACACAAGAATTTGCCGCCAAGTTTACCTCGCTGGTTAAATACCTTATCCCCAAATACATTAAAGAGGGCAAAAGCTATTTAACCATTGCCATGGGCTGTACCGGCGGCAAACACCGTAGTGTATTTATGGCGCATGAATTGGCCAAACGTTTAAGCGAAGCCGGGCTTACGGCTTCGGAATTTCATAGAGATATAGGAATTTAAGTTATGGTAAAAATTATTTTAGTCACGCATGGGCAACTTGCCCCACAACTATTAGATACCGCTGCACAAATTATTGGCAAACCCACGGATGACGGCTTCGCCACGTTTGCGGTAACTACGGCCACTTCTGTAGAAAAAGAGGCGGCCAAACTTAAGGAATTGCTAGTTTCCTGCCAAGATGGCGCCCTGTTGTTAACCGACATCTTTGGCGGAAGCGCTACTAACATTTCCTTAACTGCCAGCAAAGATTTGCCGAACTGCTTTGTCATTACAGGGCTGAATTTAAGTATGCTCTTAACCGCTATAAACAGCCGCAAAAAGCTTTCCGCCAAAGAATTGGCCGAAAAGATTGAAGCGGACGGCAAACGTGCCGTTATTAACGCAACGGAGTTACTGATTAAAGGACTGTAATGCCCATTATTTTTGCTCGGGTGGACGACCGGCTCATTCACGGCCAAGTGGTGCAAGCCTGGTTGCCCGAATTAAGTGTAGATGAAGTGCTCATTCCCTGTGCCAAACACAGGGCGGTGGCGCTTAATAAAACACTCCTGCGGTTGAGCTTACCTTACGAATATGAATTAACCGTGCTGGATTCTCATGCTTGTATGAATTATGCCCGTTCTTCCAAAAAGCGTATTTTTTTACTGGCCGCTACGTTGCGAGAACTGGCTGATTTAATTGAAGACGGGCTACAAATTAAATCGGTCAATATCGGTGGAATGCATTTTAAAGAAAACGCCCAAAAGCTAGATGAAAATGTCTTTTTGGATGAGTCAGACAAACAAGTATTACGCTTAATTACCGGGCTAGGAATCCGCGTAGAAACCCGTGCCGTGCCCACTGCCAAATCTATTTCAGTTCTGGAGGTTATTTAACCGTGCTTATCACCGCGCTACTTTGTTTGGCAGGAGCTCTTTTGGAACTGGATACCACCTACGCTTTCCAGCTTACCTTTTCCCGCGGGATTATCGCCGGCCCGTTGCTGGGGCTCATTACCGGGGACGTAGTGACCGGGCTACAAGTAGGCATTTTTACAGAACTGCTTTTTATTGATATCCATCCGTTAGGGGGCCTGTTGCCCCCCAGCGCGGTAGTTTGTTGCACCATAACCCTTGCCTTATATCAACTGGCTATTCCCACTTATTTTTCCTTCTTTTTTGGCGCCCTGGGGGCCATGTTGTTCTCAGTAGGAGAGTTGTTTTTACGTAAAAAACGCTCCTTTTGGGCCATACACCAAGAACCCAAAATTTACAAAAACCCAAACTACCTTTCCTGGGTCATTGTGCAAGCTTTGTTGGCATCCTTTCTGTTTACGTTTCTATTTACCTTTTTGTTTAGTCTATCTATGGGTACTATAGTTGCCAAAATACTCCCTTTTATGACAGAACGGTCTCACATTGCCGGCAAATTTGCTTATATGTCTATCCCCTGGATTGGGCTAGCCGCCTTAGTATCTTCCTTTCGGCTAAAAGCGAGGTAACCATGCCATTTTATCTACACCTACAAATGTTTCTACGCTCCTTCTTCTTGCAAGCCGGCTGGAATTTTGCCAAATACCAAAATTTAGGACTAGCCTTTGTAATGTTGCCTTTTTTGCGCCGGCTCTACATCAAAGATACTGAAGCGCTTCCGTCTGTTTTGCAACGTTATTTAGAGTCTTTTAATACACAGCCCACCATGGCTTCTTTTTGCTTTGGGGCCTTAGCGTGGCAAGAAGAACGCATGGCTCATACCAAAACGTTACCTGCCTATCAAGAGCGTTTAAGCGAGTGGAATACCATCAAACGCAGTTTGTCTATTACCACCGCTTCCATTGGGGACCGTTTATTTTGGGGCACCTTAAAACCTTTTACACTATTACTGGCATTATGTATGTGGTTATTTTTAGATGTGAATTTTTTTGAAGCCGATATGCCCACCTCTTTACCCGGTTGGAGTATTTGGGGCGTATGTTTGAGCGCTTTTGCGGTGTTTAATGTAATAACGCTGTTTGTAAAATGGCAGGGTATTAAACTAAGCTGTTTGTTTGCTGGGGATGGCCGGTTTGGGTTAACGAAATTTGACTGGAATAAAACCATTTACAATGCCAAACGGCTGGGCTTATTGCTAGCCGCTTTACTCCTTTTAGGGGGCGTGTATTACTTTATTCACGGTTTTGATGAGGTATGGGGGTTTCAATTTTTTACTCGGGCTATTTTAGTACTATTTTTTGTAAGCATCAGCCTACTTACTCATAATTTACGAATCCCCAATATGTACTTATACATTGCTGCTATGATTTCTTTTAGTGTGGTGTGTTTAATTTAATATGGTACAACAAGACTTAAAAATTTTAAACCGCTTAGGTTTGCATGCCCGTCCTGCCGCCCTAATTGTGCAGACGGCATGTAACTTTGCCAGCAACATAGAGCTGACCAAAGATAACGTGTCTATCAACGCAAAAAGCATCATGGGGGTCATGATGTTGGCGGCGGAGTTTGGTTCCACCGTGCGCGTAAGTGCCAGCGGGACGGATGAAAAACAAGCCCTGGCCGCTCTGCAAAAATTATTTGAGGACAAATTTAATGAAGAATTTTAAGGGGGTATTATGCTTGTACTAAAAGGGATTGCCGCCAGCCCGGGGGTCGCTATCGGTACCGCCGTTCTGTTACCGGGGGAAAATTTGACCGTCTCCAAACATTACATCAGTTTAGAAGACGTACCCGCACAGTTACAAAAATTTCAACACGCCCTGCAAAAAACCATGGAAGAACTGGACGAATGTTCCCGCAAGGTAGAACACACCCTGGGAACGGAATATGCCACGCTCTTAGACACCCATAAACTTATTTTACAAGACCCGGCCCTCAAAGATGCGGTGGTTGCCAAAATCCGCACGGAATACCTCTCTGCCCACTCTGCTATCTCGCTTACATTACAAGAACTGGCCGCCAATTTTGACAAAATAGAAGACCCTTTCTTTAAAGAGCGCCGCAACGACTTATTTGACGCAGGCAAACGCCTGCTTACCAATTTAGAAGGTAGTAAAAGTGCTTTTTTGGCTTCTATTAAAAAGCCCTCCTTACTGGTAGCACATGATTTATTCCCTTCCGACACCATTAACCTGCCGGAGAACCAAATTTTGGGCTTTTGTACCGATATAGGCGGTAAAACCAGTCATACGGCCTTGCTGGCCCAAAGTTTAAATATCCCCGCTGTAGTGGGACTTTCCACCGCTTCTAAAGACGTGGCTAACGGGGATACACTCATTATTGATGGTGAAAACGGATTGTTGGTTATCAACCCGGACCGTTACACTCTGGCCAATTACCGCCAAATTAAACGTGAAATTAAAAAAACGGATTCGCTCCTTAAAACCATTAACCACCTGCCGGTAGTCACCAAAGACGGCCGACGTGTACACCTCTATGTGAATTACGATCCACGTACCGATGCCAAAAGCTATAAAACCCTGCACACGGACGGGCTAGGCCTCTTACGCACGGAATTTTTATTTATGAACACACCGGTCCCCCCCACGGAAGAAGCCCAATATCAAATTTACCGGGCGGTGGCCAAACGCTTTGATATGCGCCCGGTTACTATCCGTCTGGCAGACCTGGGGGCCGACAAAATGCCCGATTTTCCGCTAGACGAGCTGGACGAAGATGACAACCCCTTTATGGGCTGCCGCGGGGTACGGTTATTACTTAAAAACCCGGAACTGATGCACGCCCAGTTGCGGGCTATTGTACGCACGGCTTGCGAAATGCCCGCCCAAATTAAAATTCTAATTCCTATGGTTTCTTCGGTAGAAGAGGTACGCCACGTACGCACGGCTTTTGCTCAAGTATTAGATGAATTTGCTCAACAAAACAAAGCACCTCTCAATAAAATTGCGCTGGGGGCCATGATTGAAGTTCCCTCCGCCGCCATTGCATTAGACGGCATGATTAACGAGCTGGACTTCTTATCCATTGGCACGAACGATTTAATCCAATACTTGGTGGCAGTAGACCGTGTAAACCCGGAAGTGGCCCACATGTACGACCCTTGCCACCCGGCTGTAGGCAGAACCATTCACAACATCATCCAAACCGCCCACAAACGCGGCAAAGATGTGAGTATCTGCGGTGAAATCGCTTCCGACACCAAAATGCTTCCACTTTTAGTGGGCTGGCAAGTAGATGGCCTTTCCATTACGCCGCGCATGTATTTGCGTGTCAAAAACAATGTACGCAACCTCAATTTTGAACATTGTTGCGACATAGCCCAAGCCGCCCTTTTAATGGGAAGTTCCGCCGAAATACGTCAGTTAGTAGAAGATAATTATGAAAATTCGTAACTTTTCCATTGTGGCCCATATTGACCACGGCAAAACCACCCTTTCAGACCGTATTTTAGAAGATACCGGCACCGTACCTAAGCGCAAGATGCAGGCCCAACTGCTCGATGGCATGGACCTAGAGCGTGAACGCGGCATTACCATCAAAGCCAAAGCGGTACGCATTGCCTATAAAGATTACATTTTAAATTTAATTGACACTCCCGGCCACGTAGATTTTTCGTATGAGGTTTCGCGTTCTTTGCGTGCTTGCGAAGGCGTATTATTGTTAGTGGATGCTTCCCAAGGGGTGGAAGCACAAACCGTGGCCCACGCACATTTGGCACAAAGTTTAGGGCTCAAAATTATTCCGGTAATGAATAAAGTGGACTTATCGCAATCCGATGCAGATGCTTCGGAGGAACAACTGTGGGACATCCTGCGTGACCCCATTGAAGCCGAGCGCGTGAGTGCTAAAACCGGCATGGGGATTGAACACTTGCTCGACCGCATTATTACCGATATCCCCGCCCCGTCCGGGTCGGCCGCTAAACCATTGCGTGCCCTGATTTTTGATTCGTATTACGATGCGTTTCGCGGAGTAATTATGTACATTCGCCTAGTGGACGGTACCTTAAAACCTGGGCAAACCGTGCAGTTTATGTCCTCCGGGGCTACATACAAGGCGGAAGAAATCGGCTTCATGACTCCCAAACAGTTACATAAGTGCGACCAACTTTCCGCTGGGGAAGTAGGTTATTTAGCCGCCGGAATTAAAGATATTCACCAAGTAAAAGTAGGCGACACGATTACGCTGGCTGATAACCCGGCTACAGCCCCCTTGCCCGGATACGAAGAGGCCAAACCGGTGGTATTTGCCAGCATTTTCCCCGTAGAAACGACCGATTTTCCACTACTTCGCAAAGCGCTGGAAAAATTGCACCTCTCGGACAGTTCTTTCCAGTACCAAAGCGAAACTTCCAAAGCACTGGGTTTTGGGTTCCGGCTGGGGTTTATGGGTATTTTACACATAGAAATTGTAAAAGAACGTTTAGAGCGCGAGTTTAACTTATCTTTAATTGCCACGTCGCCCAACGTGGTGTATCATGTTAAATTTACCTCTCGCAAAACCCACTCGCAAGAGCTGGCAGCTTTACCCGAAGCACCCGACGACCCCGGTTATAAAATTATCGACAATCCGGCTAACTTTCCACCGTACGGGGATATTATAGA
>JAZLAA010000200.1:0-12626 GCA_045612945.1 Elusimicrobiaceae bacterium | reverse complement strand
ATACGCTTGAAGACGGCACCTTAACAATTTCTCGCTTGGGCGGGGGCTATTGGGTTGTTTATACGCTCATAGGTTCTTCTCCTTGCGAATGGAGCGTATCCACTTCATGTAGTAGTACCGGTACCGATGACTATGACCAGGTCTGTAAGTTGTTTACGCACTTATAAGCGTATCCTGTTTTAAACAGCCGCCCGGGTCGTTGGCCCGGGCGGTGCTATTTCCGTGCACAAAACGGTGTAAATTGGTAGAATACTAATATATGGATATTTTATTAGTAATACCCGTGCTGTTTTTGTCTGTTATTTTACATGAGGTGGCCCATGGCTGGGTGGCTTATCGCTTGGGGGATGATACGGCTTACTATAGTGGTCGTTTGACTTTAAACCCCTTGGCGCATGTTGACCCGGTAGGTACCGTTGTCGTTCCGGCCGTATGTTGGTTATTTGGATGGCCGCTTTTTGGTTGGGCTAAACCGGTGCCTGTTAACACCGTGCGTTTACCTTCTCCGCGCAAGGATATGGGTAAAGTAGCTTTTGCGGGCCCGGCGGTTAACTTACTGTTGGCTGTTTTGTGTGCGGCTTTACTCAAAGGTACGGTACTAGCTCAAGGAGTGTTAGGTAGTTACGTAGGTGCTTTATCTTATCTGCTTTCGTATGGGTTGTTTATCAACGTGTTTTTAGCTATTTTTAATTTGCTTCCTATCCCTCCGTTAGACGGTGGGCGTGTCCTTTCGGCTTTATTGCCGGTTCAAAAAGCAGTTTGGTATGAACATTTCGTGGGCCGTTACGGGATGTGGATTGTATTTGCGCTGATTTTAACGGGGGTCGTGAAGTATTTGTTGTTTCCGCCCGCTTTGTGGATTATTGGCGCGCTTACCCAAATTTTTGGTCTATAGAGGTTACTTATGGCAGAAGATAAAATTGTACTTTCCGGCATGCGCCCCACGGGCAAATTACATTTAGGCAATTTTTACGGGGCTCTTAAAAATTGGGTTACTTTGCAAGAAAAATATAACTGCTATTTTTTTGTGGCCGACTTGCACTCGCTCACTACCGCTTACCAGCAAACGGAAAATTTAGCCCAAAACAGCGAGGATATGCTCATCGATTGGCTTACCGCCGGGCTAGATCCGCAAAAATGCACTATTTTTATCCAGTCCGATGTACCTCAAGTCAGCGAGCTTAACACGCTGCTTGGGATGATTACTCCCCTGGGGTGGTTGCTTCGCAATCCAACGTATAAGGAGCAATTGCAAGAGCTTTTAAAGCAAAAATATGCCGGCCAATTGGACGAAAAAACCCTCGGTGAAAAAGTGGCCTCGGTCGCCGCTGACGAAGAAATTTCCTGCTTTGGCTTTTTAGGTTATCCGGTGCTGATGGCAACGGACATTCTCATTCAAAATGCTTCCTATGTGCCGGTCGGAAAAGATCAAACCGCCCACTTAGAAATTGCCCGCGCGTTGGCCCGGCGTTTTGCCGAAATTTACGGGGAGGCCGTGTTTACAGAGCCCGAACCTCTTTATACCACGGTAGCCCGTGTGCCCGGATTAGACGGGCGAAAGATGTCCAAGTCCTACAATAATTCCATCTTCTTAGGGGAAGAGTTAGACAGCGTGCGCAAAAAAGTGATGTCTATGTTTACCGACCCCAACAAAAAAGGTAAGAATGACCCTGCTGACCCCGAAGGATGCGTAGTATATGCCTTCCACAAAATTTATAACCCCAACTGGCAGCAACGTTGCGCGGAATGTAAGGCGGGTGCCTTGGGGTGCGTGGCGTGTAAAAAAGAATTGTTTGCCCTTATGGAACCCGAATTGGCCGCTTTTAACCAACGGCGAAAGGTCTTCGCGGCCGACAAAGCCCAGCTTGTCCAAATTGTTACGGCCGGGCGTGAAAAAGCACGCGCTCATGCGGCCGCTATGCTGGGTAAAGTTAAAAAAGTAATGAAACTGACCAAATAATATGCTCACTACTGCTCCTACACCGCTTAACGTACATATCAACATCTTTGAAGGCCCGATGGACCTTCTCCTGCACCTGATTAAAAAAGATAATCTGGATATTTGTGATATTACCATTGCGGAAATTACCAAGCAATACCTGGAGTATTTAAACGTCATGCAGGAGTTGAACTTGGAAGTGGCGGGCGAGTTTTTGGTCATGGCCAGTACACTGATGCAAATTAAGGCTAAAACGTTACTGCCTTCCCAAGCCCCCACTACCGAGGACGAAGGCCCCAACCCCGTCAATGAGCTGATTGCCAAATTGGTGGAGTACCAAAAATACAAAGAAGCCAGTAAGTATTTAAATGAAAAGCTGGAAGAAAACAAAGATAAATTTTACCGGGCGGCTCCCATTTTTGACAACGGGGAAAAAATGCTCAATTTGCAGTTGTTTGATTTGCTTTCGGCGGTCAAGCGCGCATTTGAACGGTTAGATGAACGCCAACGTATTGAGCTGTTAAAAGTGGAAGAATTCCCTATTGAAAGTAAAATGGAAAAAGTGGTTAACTTGTTTAAAGGGCGTGAGTGGGTGTTACTGGATGATATTTTTGTAGGGGAAACCAAAAAACGCGGGGTCATTACGTGTTTCATGGCAGTGTTGGAACTTATGAAAATTAAAAAAATTATTGCCCGGCAAGACGAGCGGGAAGGCCACATCCGCATTTATTTAAACCCGGATAACAAAGACAAAGATTTTAAAACCCTTATGCACGGCGACGAAGCCGCCGGTTAGGAGATTGTATGACAGACGAAAAATCACTCTCTACCCAAACATCCCTTGCAGAACCTGTTGCCGGTCCCGAAGAATCCGCGGCCCCGGTGTTGCTGCAAAGTGAAGATTTACAAAAAATTGTAGAAACCTTGCTTTTTATTGCGGACCGTCCGGTCAAAATTTCCCGTTTGGTGGACGTCATTGAGAACACCACCGCCAAAGAAGTGCGCGAAGCTATTTCTAAATTGCAAGACGATTACACCGTGCGCGGCAGTGCCGTACAGATTATTGAAATTGGCGGCGGATTTCAAATGTGCACTAAGCCGGAATATGGCCGTTGGGTGCGCCGCTTATACAACGAAAAGATGACCACCCGTTTGTCTAACGCGGCCCTGGAAACATTAGCCATTATTGCCTACAAACAGCCTATCACCCGGGCGGAAATGGAAGCCATCCGCGGGGTAGATGTAGCCGGCCCGCTTGAGAAATTGTTAGACCGGGCCCTCGTGCGCGTAGTGGGGCGCAAAGATACCATGGGTCACCCAATGGTGTACGGTACAACGGATGAATTTTTACGGATGTTTGGTCTCAATAAAATAACGGAACTGCCGGATTTGCAGATTTTTGCGGCTAAAAAACTACAGGACAAACAGGAAGATTTGCCGTTTGGAGAGCCATTACCTCCCGTGGCAGAACCGGGTATTATTCCGTTGGAAGAATTAGAAGGCGAAGAAAAATTGGAAGCGCTGGATGTCTCCACGCCCGACCCATTCTTCCAGCGTACCAGTTACAACCAAGGAGATTTAACGTTACAGGGAGCGGTTGCTCCCAACGAAGTACCACCCTCGGCCGATTTGCCGTTTGAAGGGGAAACCCCTGCCTCAGCACCTTCGGCCGCTTCTACCACCGATACACCCCCCCAGGAGGATCACCAATGAACATTGTTTTAGCAGCTAGCGAAGCTTTCCCATTTTGCAAAACCGGCGGCCTTGCCGACGTGGTGGGTGCCTTGTGTCAGCAATTTGCCGGGCACAAGGGCAATAAAGTTCTTTTATTCTTGCCCCATTATCGCAACATTGTACGGGTATCTTCTCTAAAAATTGTCCCCGGGGTCTATTTGATTCCCATCGGGGATAAAATTGAACAAGCCTCCCTTTCTTATATCAATTGGGGCAACGTGCTTGTATTTTTTGTAGGCAACCGCAAATACTTTGACCGCCCCGACTTATACCGCACTCCCGAAGGGGAATTTCAAGATAATGACGAGCGTGTTATTTTCTTTAACCGGGCCGTACTGGAAGGGTGTAAATTTATCGGTTTCCGGCCGGACATTATCCACTGTCACGATTGGCAAACCGGGCTTATCCCGGCCTATTTAAAAACGGTGTATAAGTTAGACGCTTTCTATACGCGCACCCGTTGTCTATACACCATTCATAATATCGCCTACCAAGGGCATTATTCATACGCGGCTTTCCGCAAAGCCGGCTTTCATCCGGTGGATTATACCCCTGAAAAATTTGAATACTACGGAGGGATGAGTTTCTTAAAAAGCGGCCTTGTGTTTGCGGACCGCATCAACACCGTCAGCCCCAATTATGCCCGTGAAATCCAGAGCGACCCTGCCATGGGCTTTGGTTTGGAAGGCGTATTACGCGCACGCAGTAAAAGTTTTTGCGGTATCGTAAATGGGATTGATACAGACGTGTGGGACCCGGAAATTGATCCGGTGCTCTCGGTGGGCTATGATGCCAGCGAGGCCATTCGTGGTAAACAAACGGCTAAACTGGCATTGCAACAACAATGCAAGTTAACCCAAGAAGAAAATAAACCGCTTATCGGTATTGTTTCTCGCTTGGATTACCAAAAAGGGTTGGATGTTGTGTTAGGGCTCATAGAAAAATTAAAAAAGCAGGCCCAGTTTGTCATTTTAGGTAAAGGCGACCCGATTTTGGAAAAAGCCTACCAGAGTGTGGCACGTGCGAATGTGGGCACGGTTAGCTATCACGGTCGTTTAGATGAAGAATTGGCGCACCGTATTTATGCTGGGGCTGATGTGTTTTTAATGCCTTCCCGGTTTGAGCCGTGTGGTTTATCTCAGTTGATTGCCATGAAATACGGCACCTTGCCGGTGGTTTCCAAGGTGGGGGGGCTTGTAGATACGGTGATTGGCTTTAACGGTACGAATGAAAACGTAGCTACCGGGTTTTTTATTGAATCTTTTACCCAAGCGGGTATTTACAATGCGTTGCTTAAAGCACTTAGCGTGTATAAAAACCGTGTATTGTGGAACCGCTTGGTACGCAGTGCTATGCGTCAAGATGTCTCTTGGGATAAATCAGCCCAGGCGTATTTGGACCTGTACCGCAAAATTTTAGGATAACTCTATGCATTTGCGAAAAATCTTCCTCGTAGTCCTTCTATTTACGGCACTTACGCTACACGCAGCGCAAGCCAAAAATATTATTTGGGTGATTGGCGATGGAATGGGGCTGGATGCCATGGGCTTTTGGATGCAGGGGGCCCGGTATGGCCAGTTGGAAAAATATCCCTCCCGTACTTCTAATTTGGAAAAGTTAATGAACCAAGCCAAATGGGGGCTGTTCTTTAATAACACTTATGATACCGTGGTGACCGACTCGGCCGCTTCCGCTACGCAGATGGCTACGGGCAAGTGGTCCCGGCCTAAATTTATTGGGGTAGATTACGAACAAACACCCGCCCAAACTTTGTTGGAATTAGCCCGTTCAAAAGGAAAGGCCGTCGGGTTGGTTACGGATTCTTATCTCACGGATGCTACACCGGCTGCATTTGCAGCGCATGTCACTTCTCGTAAAAAGAAAGAAGCTATTGCCCAGCAGATGATTGATTTTGGCCCGGAAGTGATGCTGGGGGGCGGCCTTAAGTACTTTTCGCAGGGGGAAAACAAACAATTACTTAAACAGGCCCAAAAAAAAGGCTACCAAGTGGTCAAAACACAGCCCGAACTGCAAAAAATAACTTCCGGGAACATATTGGGGTTATTTGCCGACAAAGGGATGCCTATGGCTGTGGAAACTTACCGGTATCCGCACACCCCTACGCTTACACAAATGACCCAAAAAGCGTTAGAAATTTTAGCGCAAAATGAAAACGGGTTTATTCTCATGACGGAGGCTGGTAAAATAGACTGGGCCGCCCATGCTAACGACCCGGGCGCTCTTTTTCACGAAATGCAAGCGTTTGATGAGTTAATCGGGTATTTAAAAGCATATGTAGAGGAGCACCCGGATACCTTGCTTTACGTCAATGCAGACCACGATACCGGTTTAGGGGGTTTTGTCGCCCGTAGTTTAGATACCAGTCAAGTGGCCTGGAAAGCTGCCCAGGGAGAGGTACTCTATAACGGAACGGTAGATTACGGTTCCTTTAAAGCCTACAAACGTTTTGAACAGCAAAAGCGTAATTTGTCCGACGTATCCGGTGAGCTGAAAACCTGGCCGTTGGAAAAGCGCAAATCCCCGGCTATGGGTCGCTTTCTGTCCGATGCCTTGGGGTATGAAGTGAAAACAGAAGATTTCCAGCCGGTGGGGTCTGTGAACGCGGTTTTAAGTGAATTAAATGTACAGCGCGGGGTGTCTTACGCCACCTCCAGTCACTCGGCGTTGCCCATTGTGAGTATCGCCTATGGCCCGGGGGCAGAGGAATTTACAGGCATTTACCATAATACCCAAATTTTTCCGCGGATGGTGCGTATATTAGGTTGGAGTGAGGAGGAAGTCCAATGAATGAACAGTTAGAAATTCACAACGCGGCAAAACGTGTTCCCAAACAAGTGGGTCATTTACACCGTAAATTATTTCTACTGGTTTTTGGAATTATGCTTTTGGGGCAGATATTACTGTTGGTAGATAAAGGGTTAAGTACCTATTACCAGCTGTTAGAGCGTTCTTTTAAAGTGGTACTTACGATAGACAGCGCCGCAGATCAGGCCCAATTAGCCACCTGGGGGCACGCCCTTACTCAACAAGCGCACATTACCAGTGTACATTTATTCTCACCCGAGGATGCCTTGGCGGTGGTCCGTCATAAAAACCCGCAATTGGTAGATTCTTTGCTACTGATGGGGAAAAACCAAATGCCTGCTTTTTTTGAGATTACATTGGCTCCCGCTGCTATTAGCAATATCCGTCCGTTTGTGGACAATTTACAAGTGCAATACAAGGGGCTTGTAGCACATTATAATGCAGAGCAAGCCCAGCAACTCTTTTATGTGGGCATGTGTAACAAACTCCTGCGCGGCTTGTGTGCCGGGGCCTTACTCGCTTTTTTGGCTTTTATGTTTTTAGTGGAGGCGGCCCCCTATAAACACCCTCACTGGCTCAGTGGGTTACTGTCCGGTTTATTAGCGGCCTTGGTCGCAACGGGGGTCGTAGCAGTGGCCCTTTACCCGATTGGCTTATTCAAAGAGTTTCTGACCCTTTTTGTAGTTCCCTGGCGGCAAGTGTCGTTGTGGGTGTCGGGTTGTTTATTGGGGTGGACGTTATCCAAATGGCAAAGATTTTAGGAGCAGTGTGGATGGGTTTGATGTTGGCCGTCTCTGCTTATGCGGACGAAGCTTCCGTGCGTAAGCAAGAGCTGGCCCATATCCAAAACCAGGCTGCCCAAAAGGAAAAAGAACTTAAAAAGTATCGGGATGAAGAAAAAAAGATTTCAAAAGAAATCACAGACTTGCAACAAAAAAAAGCCCAGGCCCAGCGGCTTAAAAATAAGGTAGAACAAGACATTTCCACCCTTGAACAAAATTTGATTTCCACAGAAGATAAACGTGCCGCCTTAGAGCGTAGCATGCCCATGTGGCAAGGGGTGGTGTGGGAAGAAATCGGCCATTATTATTCACAGCCGCGGTGTGCTTGGTGTTTAGAAGATCACTTCGTAGAAACGGACATTTTTATAGACCGTATGCTCACACATAAAGCGGCTTTTGCCGTTGCTTTGCAAGAAGAAAACAAACAAGCACAAGCGCGCTTGGCGGACTTTACCCAGCGTAATCAAAAATTACAGGCCCAAAGTTCCCAGATTCAAAAAGAGCAAGAAGTCATTTCCCAATCTTTCCAAAAGAAAAAACAAGCGCTCGACGTTACCAAGCGCAAGGCGCAGAGCATCCGTAAAGAGATTGATGAACTTAAAAAATCCGCGGATGAGCTGAATAATTTGTTAGCTTCTTTTGAACGTAAGCGTAAACAAGCCACTGCCAAAGATGCTGCTTCCGCTAGCAAATCCACAGGGCCCAAAATCAATGTGCCGCCTCATTCTTTGCCGTGGCCGGTGCAAGGCAAGGTAATCAGTTCTTTTGGCAAAGAGTATCGTGCGGATTTAAATACGTGGATATTTAGAGACGGTATCAAAATTGCTTCCACGGCGGGGATCCCGGTACGTTCTAGTGCCGGCGGAAGTGTTATTTATGCGGGGCCCTTCCGCTCCTACGGAAACGTAGTCATCGTGGATCACGGCAAAGGCTTCTTTACCATTTACGGATTTTTACAAGATATTAGCGTGTCTGTAGGAGATAAAATAGAACAGCAAGGCCTGGTAGGAACGGTCGGCAAAGATACGCAAGCTTCTTCCGGTACAGGCCGGTATGCAGTTTATTTTGAAATTCGTCAAGGCACTACGGCGGTGGACCCGCTAGATTGGTTACAATGAGGGGAGTTTATGAAATCAAAAAAATTAAATAAGTATATCCTATTTGGGGCCGTACTGTTTTTTGTAGGCACGTTGTTTCCGTACGCCTATGGGGCCGCAGACAGTAGCCTTAAAAAATTACGAACTTTAGTAGACGTGTTAGAATTTGTCAAAGAAAACTATGTGGAACAAACCGATACGGACCAACTGGTTTCCGGTGCTATTAAAGGAGTAGTGGAAGAATTGGATGATTTTTCGGCCTATTTGCCGCCCAAAGATTACAAAGAACTCAAAAATGATACCAAAGGGGAGTTTGGCGGTTTAGGTATTCGTTTGCAGAAGGTGGACGGCTATGTAACCGTCATGAGTCCCATGCCGGGCACTCCCGCCTTTGAAGCAGGGGTCATGCCACAAGACCGCATTTTATTTGTAGATGATAAAGACATCACAGAAATTAAACTGGATGAGGCCGTTGCTTTAATGCGCGGCAAAGTTGGTTCTAAAGTTAAACTGACCCTGAGCCGCAAAGATGAAAAAGGGAAATACCAGCGCCTGCCGGATATTACGCTCAAACGGGCTACCATTGTGCCGGAAGTGGTCTACCACCGCATGCTGGAAAATGGGGTCGGCTATTTGTATTTAGTAGATTTTTCCGGCCATAGCACGGACGAAGTTAAAAAAGCCTTGGCGGATTTGACCAAACAGGGCATGAAGTTCCTCGTGTTGGATTTACGTTTTAACCCGGGGGGGCTTTTAACCGGCGCGGTGGATATTGCCAAATTATTTTTACCGGCCGGGAAAATGATTGTCTATACCAAAGGCCGCAAGCCGGAATACTATCAAGAGTTTGTTACATCCGGTACTCCGTTGTATCCCGACTTGCCCATGGCGGTACTCATTAACCAAGGGTCTGCCAGTGCCAGCGAAATTGTATCAGGCGCGTTGCAGGATAATCACCGGGCGGTTATCGTGGGGCAACGGTCGTTTGGCAAGGCCAGCGTACAGCAAGTTATGCCGCTATCCGGTGGTGCGGGGCTACGCTTAACTATCGCCAAATACTATACGCCTTCGGGCCGGCTCATTCACCGCAATTACCGTGATAAAACCAAAGCGGACGAAGGGGGAATTTTCCCGGATGTGGAAGTCTATTTCCCGGCAAAAGAGGAGTCCAAGGTATTTTTACAATACGGGGAAATTGTCTATACTCCCGGTAAACCCGCCCAATTCCCGGAATTTAAACAGGCTGACCCGGTACTAGAACAAGCGGTTGCCCTATTAACCGGGAAAGTTACGTTAGAAGAAGCCAAAGCGGCCAGTGAGAAGGCTGCCAAGCAGCGTAAAGACGAAAAAGAAAAACAACCGGAAAGTGCAACAAGCACAAATGAGGAAGACACAACTCCCTTAGCGGACGAGTAAAAATCATGAAGAAAGATTTTACGATTTTAGCCATTGAATCTACCTGTGATGAAACTTCTGCGGCTGTTTTAAAAGGGGGGAAGCAACTGCTTAGCAGTGTTATTTATTCCCAGATAGAAGAACACAAAAAGTATCACGGGGTCGTGCCGGAGCTGGCCAGTCGCGCCCACGCATCCAAAATTGCCGCTGTGGTGGCGCAAGCGTTGCAGAACTATCCCATTGATTGTGTGGCCTTTGCCAGCGGGCCGGGGTTACCCGGCGGGCTCATGGTGGGGCGGGTAGCGGCCGAAACACTGGCCGCCTACAAGCAAGTGCCGCTTATAGGGGTCAACCACTTAGAAGGGCATCTTTTTGCTTGTGATTTTGAAAATAATGAGGTAAAAAGCCGCTTACAGTTCCCACTGGTGGCCTTGGTAGTTTCCGGCGGGCATACGGAGTTGTGGTACGTAAAAGATTACGGCGTGTACAAAGTGCTGGGCAAAACGCGTGATGACGCCGCCGGGGAAGCGTTTGACAAGGTCGCCAAGCTCCTAGGGTTGGCTTATCCGGGTGGGCCGCAAGTTTCCAAACAGGCGTTACAAGGCCGCCGGGATGCGATTGCTTTCCCACGCCCGTTATTGCCGGGCACGTGGGATTTTTCATTTAGCGGTATTAAAACAGCAGTCAGTTATTACTTGCGGGATCATTCCCCTGTTAACGTGCCGGACGTTTGTGCCAGTTTTGAAGCCGCTATGGTAGATACTTTAGTTACCAAAACTTTGTGGGCGGCTGCTAAGTATAAGGTAAAATACATAGCGGTGGGGGGCGGTGTAGCGGCTAACCAGCTCTTACGTCAAACGTTACAACAACGTGCCCAAGCGCAGGGCAAAACGGTTTATTTTGTGGAGCGTTCCTTTTCCTCCGATAATGCCGCCATGATTGCACTGGCGGCCTATAAAAAGCTAGAATATGCCCAGCATACTGCCCGCCCGTTTCAGGCCAACATAGCTATTAACCCTAACATGAAGGTGCGCAGTTGGCGTTAAACGCCCCAGGAGTAAAAATGATTATATGGGTCATGCCGGATGCCGGCGACAAAACCAAAGAAACTTACGCGTCTTTTTTATCTTTATTCCAAAAAGAAAATCCCAATATACCGGTTTCCATGCGGGTATTTACGCGTAACGTGTTGTGGCGGCGGATGTTTACTATCAAACACCCTACGCATGAAGAAGAAGTGCCGGATGTCATCCAAATCCCGCATTATTGGACGGCCCTCTTGGTGCGCGAAGGTGTGGTGGAAAATCTCTCCCAGTTGGACCCGGGTTTATCGCTTAGCAGTTGCTTAACCCCCTTAAAAAACCACTGTTACAAGCCGGGTACCAAGGATATTTATTCGTATCCGTGGTGGTTTGATATCAGTGCGCTTCACTACCGGGCCGACCATTTAAAACTTATCACATCCACGCCGGAGAAAGACCTGGCCACCTGGCAAGGGTTGCTGGAAATTTGCGCAGCTTTGCGTGAAAAATTCAAACACGTCCCCGGCTATTACCCGGTACAAAATAGTGACTGGCGCGGTTCCCTTTCCATGCGCAGTGCCTTACCTTGTGTGTGGGGGCGCGGGGTGGATTTGCTGACGCAAGATTTAAAATGCACTAGCGTAGGCACCAAGGCCTTCAAAGAGGCTATTCACGATTATATTACCCTCGCACTTAAAAATTATATGCCTATTTTGCGCGAACGCGGCTCCTTAGGAACGATGGTTTCCGGCAAAGCCAGTTTGATGATTTCACGCAAGCAAGGGGTTGGTTCGTTTGATGCCCGGCGGGGGATTCAAGTCCGCACCGTACCGGTTCCCAGCACGGGGGATACGCCGGCGGCTTACCTGTCTGGCATGAACTTGGCGGTCAATGTACGTTCGGAACATAAAAAAGAGGCCCTGGCCTTTATTAAATTTTGCGCGCGTATGGAAAATCAAACCCGCTTAGCCAAAATGTTGGAAACCTTCCCTGCTTTTGAAGAAGCGTTTGAATGGTTTTTGTTATCTTCGGGCCGGCGGTTGCGGGCGTATGGCGGCATTTTGACGTCGGCTAAAACGTTACCCAATATCACCATTACCGGCACGATTATGGAAATTTTAAAACGTATTTTAGCGGTATGTGCTACTCAAATTGTAGAGGGTCGTTTTACGCAGGCCTTGCTGGATAGAGAGCTGGATTTAGCCGCCAAAGAAATTACGTATTTACTGTCTATTTACGAGGGATAGTTATGCTGGATAGAACCTCATACACGTTGTACAAATTTCACAAACAATTAAACCAAGCCTTCCAAAACAAGCGCGAACTTTTAGAAAGTGCTTTGCCGGTGCTTCGCAATATGTTCCGCCTGGATCGCATTTATTTTTTTGATTGGCAGCAAGAGCGTGCTATTTTATCTTTGCGCATGATGTGTAAAAAAGAGTATTGCATGGATAAGCAAGAAGACATCTCCGTCATTAACGAACCCGCTTTCTTAAAACAACTCTTGCGTGAAGGGGTGGCCGAAACCACGGACCTAAGCTACCCCGCCATTTATGCGTTACTTCGCTGGCAACGCCCCAGCATGGAATTGAAAGGGGGTGAGGTGCATACGTATATGCAGGAAAAAGTAGGCGTGCTACGTTTGGAGCGTTTCCGTAAAAACCGGCCGTTCACGGCGCAAGAAAAGGAACTCATCAAAGCCCTCGGGCAGGAAATTTCTCACAATTTGCGTAACACAGAAATTGACCAGGCCAAAAACAAACGCCTAAATGTGTCCACGGCGTTGAACGATTTGTCTACGGTATTTGCTTCTTCCTTGCGTTTAAACGAC
>JAZLAA010000199.1:0-5363 GCA_045612945.1 Elusimicrobiaceae bacterium | reverse complement strand
GGGGCTGGTGGCAGGGGTGGTATTTACACGTTCCCGCGGGGCAATGCTTTCGCTATTGACGGGGTTATTTGGGTACGCTTTTTTATGTTTTTGGTGCGTGCCATTGGCCTTGAAGAAACGTCTAAAAGGATTCTTTTACACATTAGTATTGCTCTGTGCCTGTGTGGCGTGGATGTATGCTTATTTACCGCAAATTAACGCGTTTGCCTATCGTTCTACCGGGGCCTCTGAAACCACCCGTGCCATGCTTTACCGCAGTGCGTGGCAAATGCTTCAAGACTATCCGGTATGGGGAATTGGAGTAGGCGCATTGCCGGTAACTATTACCGCTTATACAGAGTGGGACGTTCACGCCTATATTGAGCGCTTGCATAATGACTGGCTGGAAATGGCCTTGGGGATAGGGCTTGTGGGGAGTATGCTGGTGCTGGTGGGGTTGGTGGGCTTTGTGTATCATGCGCTTAAGCGGTTGAAACGTTTGGAACCCCGCAAGCAATTTCTATTTGGGGCGTTACTTAGTACGCTACTTACCATGGCTACGGGCAGTTTGGTGGATTTTCATTTTTTTATTCCAGCTTGTGCGTTGGTATTTTTTAGTGTATTGGGGTGGGTGTTGGCACCTACGTTTCATAAAACGCACGTGTATTGCGTGCGCTTGAATATGTGGGTAAAAATGCTCAGTGTAGGGATTCTGGGCGCGGCGTTGTGGGTTCCCTTGCAAAAAACCATTTGCTGGCGTTATTTCCGCCTGGGACAAGGATACAAAACGCAAGAACAGATGCGCGTATACTTGAAGGGGTTAGGCCATTACCCCAGCCCGCGTTATGCCGTTCAACTGGGAAATGCCTATTACAACGCTGCTTTACAAGCCAAAGACCCGCTGGAAAAAGCCTATTTTTTTGAATTAGCTTACGATACAGCCTCCTCTTACCTGGAGCGTTACCCGCAAGAAAAAGCTCTTTCCCGTTTGTATAGGAGGGTTCGGGCGCATCTGCACTGGCATACTACGTAAAAATTTGCTAAAATTAGGTATATGAAATTATTGCTTTATTCCCCCCTATTTGTACTAGGCATCGGGCTACTTTTTGGTTGTTCGCATACTACCTCTCGTTCTCACACAACGGTGCCCGAAAAAATAACCCGCCAAGATGTAAGTCACGCCTTGGCGCAAGTGCGTGCTTCCCAGTCCTACATTTTACAACCGGGCGACTTGGTAGATATCCAAGTATATATGGAAGATGATATGAACCGCGTATTGCGTATTAGCGGCAACGGCAATGTTACATTCCCTTTGGTGGGAAGCGTACACTTAGCCGGCTTATCGCTGGAACAGGCCGAACGGCGTTTGGCCCAGCAGTTAGCGGCGTATATTCGTTATCCGCAAGTATCTATGTTGGTAAAAGAA
The DNA here is from genome assembly GCA_045612945.1 of Elusimicrobiaceae bacterium. Lineage (GTDB taxonomy): Bacteria > Elusimicrobiota > Elusimicrobia > Elusimicrobiales > Elusimicrobiaceae > Avelusimicrobium. The sequence goes on along the minus strand of JAZLAA010000199.1, from coordinate 3,958 downwards.
TACGGCAATAAAACGGTGTATGTATTGGGCCAGGTTTCTAAGCCGGCGGCTATTCAAATCCCACCGGAGAAACCCCTTACCGTGCTGGAAGCTATTACGTCTGTGGGTGGATTTACAGATGTGGCTAACACGTCTAAGGTGCGTGTATTACGCGTAGAGAACGGCAAGCAAAAAACCATGGATGTAGATGTTTCCCAAATTACCAAACAGGGAAACAAAAGCATGGATATTGATCTAATGCCGGGGGATGTGGTGTTTGTGCCCCAAAGTATGTTTTAAACAGGATTTTGTATGAATGAAGAAGAATTAGATATTACTTCCCTTCTTGGTATTGTACTCAAGCGGCTGTGGTTGATAGTGGCCATGGTAGTAGTAGGGCTGGTGGCTGCCGTATTGGTGAATATATTTACGCGCCCAGTATATGAAGCCACCGTGCTGATGATGATTAACCAGGAAAATGCTGGTAAGTTGGATGAATCGGGTTACGGGTCTTATGTAACGATGGAAGATTACTACCGCACGCAGTATCAACTACTGGAAAGCCGTTCCCTTTTGGAGGGAGTGTATAACCAATTGGATTTGGGACAATATAAGGAGTTTGCGGGCGGTTTGGGCGCTTTAAAGCATGCTATTAAAATTGACCCGGTTACTCGTAGCCGCTTGGTAAATGTGCGGGCTCGGTCGTATGACCCGCAACTAGCTGTTGAAATAGCCAATACGCTAGCCAATAATTTTGTGCAAGAAAACGTAAGTAACCGTATTTCCATGGGGCAAGATATTATCCGCGCACTGGAAAGCACCGAAAAAAGCGACGAGGAACAAGAGCTCTTGAATTCGATGCCCCAAGTGGTCAATAGCGAATTTATTAAAACGCTTAAACAACAAGAGGCTACTTTGGAGCGCAGTTTGGCGCAGTTATCCGCTAAATATACTTCCCACCATCCGGAAGTAGTGTCTGTAAAGCGACAACTTTTAGCTTCCCGTAACCAAATTGCTACGGAAACTCGCCGGTTGGTACAAAGTATTAAAATAGAGCTTTCCGGACAGTTTTCCGGCAATAACGTGCGGGTAGTGGACCCGGCTATTTTGCCAAAAGCACCCGTGTTGCCGCGCAAACTCGTTAATCTAGCTGTAGGTATTTTAGGCGGAGGGTTATTGGGGTTGCTGATTGTATTTGTATTGGAATTTTTGGACCAGACGGTAAAATCATCGGAAGATTTAGAGAAAAAACTCGGGATTGCGTTTCTAGGGTTTGTACCTTATGAAAAGAGCAAAAAGAAGGAAGCAGAGTATGCAACCTTGCTCAAACCGGGGAATTTCCTTTTGGCAGAAAACGTGCGTAGTATTCGTACCATGTTGGATTTTACGCTGGCGGATAACCATAATGCCCCCATTTTAGTGAGCAGTTCTTTACAGGGGGAAGGAAAAAGCCATTTGGCTATCAATTTAGCGGTAGCCATTGCCCAAACCGGGAAAAAAGTGTTACTTATTGATGGAGATTTGCGTCGTTCCCGCTTGCACCGGGCATTTAAAATTTCGCCTGAAAAGGGTCTAAGTGCTATTTGGGACAGTAACCCCGAAAAAGCAGATTATGCCGCTAATATACAGCCGGCTGCTGAAATAAATAACTTGTTTGTGATGACGGCGGGGCAACGTCCACCCAACCCGGCGGATTTGCTTAATACTCCTAAACTGGCGGATTTGATTGCCTGGGCGCAGAAAGAGTACGACCAGGTAATTGTGGACTGTCCGGCTATTGTGCCGGTGGCGGATACCATGCTATGGGGTAAATATATTCCGCGTACGGTGTTTATGATTAAATACGGTAAAACGTCTGTCCGTTCTGCACAAATTGCACTGGATAAGCTTAAAAAGGCCGGTATAAAAGTATTGGGGAGTGTAATTGGCCATTACCGCACCGAAGGAATTGCCTATGGTAAGTACGGCTATTATAAAAACTATAGCTATTATTACTCAGACAGCGAAAAAGAGCCAAAATCATAATAGTAAGTTGTCAATTAAGTAGTGTTTTTGCGCCCTCGGTTATCACAAAACCGGGGGTGTTTTCTCTTGAAATTTATGAACAATAGATTACACTACCTATATGAGAAGTACCGCTTATACAGGGCGTTGGCTACTGATGTTAGTTTGTGTTTGTACGGGGATGCTAGGTGTGACAGCCCCATGGGGTAGTTTTGAAAAATTGAATACTCCGGGCGGTTTTAAAAGTACTTTAACCCCTATTTTAAATGGAAATTTAAACATCAATTTGCAGCTGCCGAAGGAAGAAGAAAAAAACCGGCCCTACTACGAGGCACAATTACGCAATGCTGTTTCACAGTGGAAAACAAAAACAACCCAATTTATTAACCAATCCGGCCAGGCCCAACAATTGGCCCCGGTAGCTGAAAAATTACGCAAACCTACCCAAGTGAATTTTGTTGGTCAGAGTGCCCATTTGGCGGTAAAGGTAATGCCTGCCAGTGAAATTAAAAAAATATGTGGGAAAGATGCAGTAGCCTGCGTGTCCGCTGAGACGAACACCATGTATTTAGCCAAGCAGCAAGATAAAACAAAATTGGGGGCCCAGCCTGGAGATTCCAAGAGTAATTCAAGTTATGAGCACACGGTACTTCATGAGTTTGGACATACCTTAGGCTTAACAGACCAGTATTTAAGTGGCCGTTATCGGCACGAAGATAAAAATTCGCAGGTGTATTGTTCTTCTAATCCGCAAGCTTGCGTGATGGGTGACAACGGAGCGCTGACGTGTGATGATGCTACGGGTGTGGTGGCCTTGGCCATGCGGCAGGATTCTCATTTAACCCAAAATAACGCCCAGCAAACGTGGCGAGGTCTGTGCCCGGGTTCTACGGACGTATATAATTACCAGGGAGGCCGTGTACAACAAACCAAAGCCGATAATCAGCCGGTCCCTAATTATAAGGCTTTTTATAAGGATAATGCATGGACGTTACAACAGGATCAACAGGCCCCTAAAACGTACCGGGTGGAGGCTTCTGCCCAGGGGGTGAGTTCAGTGGGAAGTGTGTTGAATGCTCAAATTACACCCGTAGAAAAAAATGCGGCCGGCCAGGTGATACGCGGTAAGGGAAGTAACGCAGAAGATGTATATTTTGCCTATTATTTGGGCAAAGAAACGCGCATGGCTTTTAGCCATGGGAAGTTAGTGTGGGCGGAAACGATTGTGCCTACCCACGTAGGGAATAAAACGCACCAGCGTAATCAGCATTTTATCCAAATAGGTGGTCGGGGTGCGGTGACTACGATTTCCTACTATTCGGAACCGCAGTGGGTTTCTAATAGCAAACAAAATATCAAGTTTATGGACTATCAGGAACAGCGGCCCGGGCAGAAACCGTTGCATATTCAGGTGTCTTGTTATAATGCCCAGGGCCCGAGAAAGGAATTGGATTGTTCCAAAAATAAAATTACCCGTAATGGGAATAAATCTGTTTGGTTTGAAGCGGGTACCCGTGGCGCAGAAAGGGACGCCAATACAGAGCTTAACAAAGCTCTCACAAATAAAGCCCTGGAGGCGCAAGTGCAGCAGTTGCTTCATTCGCTCCCCGAAGAAGAAAGAGATTCGGCCACACTATTTGAGGAATCAAATTAAGAATTAGGTGTATACCTGTTTTTGTACTGTTTTCCCCCCCGGTTTAGCCGGGGGCACAATACACAAAAACCCCGCTCCTCAGAGCGGAGTTTTTAAGTCAGCATGTTAACTATTAGAAAATAGCTTTGGCAAAGATACCGGCTTTGTTGCTGTCGTAATCGTTTACACTGATGTTGGAATTACGTGCGCGGAATTGGTACCATACGCCGGCAGACAGCCAGTCTTTAAATTGATAATCCACTTGCGGGCGGATAGAGAACAGGTTGTCATCACGTTTTTTGCCCGAATTGTAGGCGGCTTTAGCGTAGGCCATATTTTCCC
>JAZLAA010000198.1:0-8529 GCA_045612945.1 Elusimicrobiaceae bacterium | reverse complement strand
AGATAAGAAAATTAAACTTTTAAAATAGTTGGAAAGGGAGTGTATATGACCGTAAAAAATGATCAAGAACTAGCCGCAAAACTGGCCGACTTTGACGGAGACCGCTGCGACGTAGTGGTGCTTGCCTCTATGTGGGCCAAGGAACTTAAAAAGAAACAAGAATACCGCACCAAATCCACGGCGGCGGTAATTAAAGAAGCGTTGGATGCTATTTTGTCCAAACGTGTAACTAAAGAGGAAATTTTAAAAACCAGCTCGGATAATTTAGATGCCGAAATGAAAGCGGCTGAAGAAGCCCGCTTAGAAGCCGAGCGCAAAGCTAAAGAACCCATGAAGCTGTAATATGGAAGACTCCGTGCGCCGCTTGGCAGGTGAGCTTAAACGCTTTTTAGCCACCCAAGATGAGGATGAATTTTTAGTTGCATCCGCCCCAGCCGGGGCGCATGTTGTCGCTTTAGCATCTGACGCGGTTTCAGGAGCGACCCCCGCAGCGCCAACGCATCTCCCCCCAGCACAGGAGTCTATTGCACAACCGGTTTTACCGCCTATGCAAGAAGGTTCTACGCTACATGTAGAGTTTCCTCATGCACAGACAAAACCTACTCCCCACGCAAATGTAAATGTTATGAACACTCAAGAAAAAACACAAGCTTTAGCCCAATTAGCCCAAACCATCCGTACCTGTACGCGTTGCCCGCTGGGCAGTACGCGTTTAAACGCTGTACCTGGCGAAGGAAATGTAGATGCGGAGGTGATGTTTGTGGGAGAAGGACCCGGTTTTGATGAGGACCGCCAGGGCCGCCCTTTTGTGGGCCGTGCCGGGCAACTGCTTACTAAAATGATTATAGCCATGGGGCTCACGCGCGAACAGGTATATATTGCCAATATCGCCAAATGCCATCCCATGACAGACCCCCTCCACCCTGAAAAACATGGTAACGACCGCGCTCCTAACGCCGGGGAAATTGCCTGTTGCCGCAAATATATTGAAAAACAAATTGCCATTATCTGCCCTAAATATGTGGTAGCCCTGGGCGGGGTAGCGGCTAAGGCGCTTATTTCGGATGCACAGTCTTTGGGGGCATTACGGGGCGGGTTTCATAATTTGGTGTTAGACTCGGTTTCCCTGCCGCGGCCCGTACACATTTTAGCTACATATCACCCGGCTGCCCTGCTTAGAAACCCGGGTTGGAAAAAAGATGCGTGGGCCGATTTACAGCTAGTCATGGACCAGCTGGGGCTTAAAGGAGCCCGCAAATAGTATGTATTGCAAAGTAGTCTTTGATGTACCGCTGGATCGTGATTTTGACTACCTTGTACCCGAAGAACTAGCCTCACAAATTAAACCGGGGCTTCGTGTAACGGCTCCGTTCGGGCCCCGTTTGACGGGTGGCCTGGTAACTGCGGTGAGCGAAATCAGCACCGCGCCCGCCCATATTTCTTTAAAACCGATTACCTCGCTGGTGGATACGTACCCGTTGTTTGGGTCGGACCTGTTTGCCTTAGCACGGTTTATCAAAAACTATTGGGGGGGCCCAATCGGGCAGATTTTATTTGCTCTCGTCCCCCCGCAACCGTATTTTAAATTGTTGCCCGCAAGCACACCGGTGCCGGTACAGCTTGCTTCTAACCCGTTTACCTTTTCGGCCGAACAAAAGAAGGCGTGGCATGCATTGCAGCAGGTACCCCCCTACCAATTTTCCTCCTTGTTATTAAGTGGGCCTGCAGGAACAGGGAAAACTGAAGTGGTGCTACACCAAGCCGCGCACGTATTAGAGCAGGGCGGACAAGCCCTGATTATGGTACCAGATATTGTGGCCGCAGGGCAGTTTATGCGCCGGGCCCAAGCACGTTTGGCAGAGGCGCATGTGTTTGGCTGGCATAGCCGAACATTACAAAGCCAAAAGAAAGCGTATTTTTCGGCTATTTCAGCCGGGCAACCCTGTGTGGTTGTGGCTACACGCTCGGGGGTGTTGTTGCCATTTAAAAATCTGCGTCTGGCGGCTATGTTAGCCGAAGGTGATGAAAACTATAAGCAAGAGGAAAACAAACCTTATTATCACGCGCGCGAGGTGCTTGCATGGCGGGCACAGCGTCACGGGGCGACCCTAGTGTTTGTATCTTCGGTACCCAGCATGGAGCTACTTTCCCAGGCCCGGCAAGGCACGTTGCAAACATTCCCTTTTACACGTCCGGTGGGGGCAGTTCCCCCCCGCTTTACGTTGCAATTAACCGCTAAGAAAAGTGATAAATCCCGCGTGTTTTCGGCAGAATTACTAGAAGCATTAGCACAAAATTTGCAACAAAAGAAAACCTCTCTTTTAATTTTGAACCGCCGTGGATATGCCAATGCATATTATTGTTTAAACTGCGGGGCTTACGCTAAATGTAAAGCGTGTGGTGCACTTTTAACCCACGAAAAAACAGATAAACAGGGAGAACATTTACACTGTAAAAAATGCGGACACATAGAAACCCTGGAGCAGGAGTGCCCTAAGTGCCACAATCTTATTTTCAAATCGCGCGGGGGCGGTACGCAAAAAATTGTTACTGAACTTTCTAAATTTTTTCCACAAGCACGCATTTTACGGTTGGATTCCGACAGTTTACAAACTAAAAACGGCCAAGGATTTGCCGCATTACGTGCCTTGCAAGAAGGGAATGCGGACATGATTGTAAGTACGCGCTTAGTGTCGGGGGCACTGGGGAGTTCCAACGTGAGTTTAGCCGTGATACTAGATGCCGAACTGGAACTGGACGGCCCGGATTTCCGCGCCAGTGAAAAATATACTCGCCTGCTTTTTGAACTGCGCGGCCACCTAGCGTTACAACCCAAAGGGACCTTGCTGGTGCAGACGGCAGACTCCACGGTGTACGATTATACTGCGTTGCAACAGGGAAATTATGAACAACTGGTTCAAACGGAACTGACATTACGGGAAAGTTTTGGCTATCCGCCTTTTACGCGTTTAATCCGCGTGACGGTAAAAGCCAAAGATACGGATATTTTACAAACTCAAACTGCCCGAGTACAACAAATAGGCTCTGGCCGAGCGCTGGAGGTATTAGGCCCGGTTTGGTGTACTAAAAAGACCGATAAACTTAAAAAGCAATACCTTCTCTTTAAGACGGACGAAGCGCGGTATTTGGATTTACTGGCACAATTAGATAGTTTTGAGCCGGCTAAAGGTTGTGCCGTGCAGGTGTCGGCTGATCCGTATAATTTTTACTAAGATTCCTTCCTAAGTTTACATACATGTTCATCCTTATGTACAGGCATTACTAAACAAGTAAGATTTTTCTTTTTGAATGTATTATAATAGTCTATTATGATAGCGTATTTAAAACGAATGTTTAGCTGGAACGGCTACGCCGGACGGCGTGAATTTTTGGGGTTTTATTTGCTGCCCTTGGGGATGTTTTCGCTGGGGGTGGTGTTGCCCGCTTTTGTACTGGCGTGGCAGGATGTGCCAATGGGCGCTGGATGGATATGGTGGATCATTTTGGTAAGCGTGTGTATAAGCCTGATGCTGGTGTGCGCGTGGGCCAGACGGTTGCGCCATTTGGAATGGCCGATTTGGATTGCATTTTTTCCGTTAGTTCCGTTTGTGAATGTGTTGGTTTACTTAGGTGGACTTGTATTGCTGTTGACCCGTTCCGATGGGAAAGTACGCGAAGAAAAACCCACCTATCTGTTTGTTAATTTATTGGTAACCGGGGTCGGTTTACTGGTGCCGGTGGGGTTACTATGCAGCATGTTGTGGCTCTTGCAAAGCAAGCCGGATTTGTTTATTAAAATGTTACCCAAAAGACAAGTGCAAACCGTTGTGCAACAGCCGCTAGCCGGCCCTTCCGTGCCTGTAGCGCGTGAACCGTTACTGCCTGCGGCCGACACGTCCCAAGGGCTAAGCGCGCAAACCCCTGCATTGGCACGCACAAAGCCGTTGCCCATGCAACTGCCAGCCCCCAAGGCCACCGTACTGGCAGATAAAATTGAGTGGAAGCAACCAGCCCTTGCTTGTGATGCAATGTGTCAGGCGGTGTTTGAGGGTAGCCACTTATGTTTGCAGTATATGTCGCCAGATGAGCAGGCCCGGTTATGTGTGCATTTGTGGAATAACCCAGGACAGCGGGAACAGTTTTACCAAGTGCTGGTAAACCCACAAGGGCAAATTTCGGAATATCTGGTATTTGACGAAACCAAACGGCCCGTACGCTTGGGGCATTTTAGAAATGGGAACCTAAAGGAGCTTTTGGAGTACCGCTCGGAAACAGCGGTGTATTTCTTTCACTTGGCTAAGGACGGGTTTGAACCGGATTTTACCAATCCTTCTCACTTGCCGGGGGCTGAATTTGCCGATGTGTCGATGGTATTGCTTTCACCTCAAAGCTGGGCCCCGCTGGACGTAGATGAAACCGGTACCCTTACGCAAGGTAATGAACGTACCCTTACGACCCCGTGGGCAGGATTGACCGCTTCTACCCGGTTTCTGCCGCAATGAGGGGTAGCTATTTGCTAAAATATACATATATTTATTAGGAGGAGTTTTATGTGGAAACATCTTTTATTACCAGTGGGTCGTTCCAATAGAATTGAATTTGTAACGTGGGGGCTTATCTTGCAGGTTCTTTCGTCTGGCTATTTAATAGGGCAATTTTTGGGAGTCAAACAGCCGGCAGAACTTTCGGTAGGGATGCTTGTACTATCGTTACTGGTACTTTTGTGGATGCCTGTTGGCTTAATGGCCGGGTGGATGTGGCTGATGCTGGTAATACGCCGGATGCATGATTTAAATATCTCGGGCTGGTGGCTACTGGTATTAGTGGGATTTGGAATTTGCTCGCTATTTATGCCGCAACTATTCAACTATGGTGTTAGTTTGGTGGGGCTAGGGTTTACCTGCTGGCTTTTGTTGACCCCCGGTACCTCCGGCGAAAATAATTATGGTTTACCGGCCGAGCGCAACTACGCCCCGGCTTTTGCAACCGGAAAAGCGGGGTTTTCTATACTAGCGGCTTTGTTTTTAGCTTTAACAATTGGAACCCAGGTATATAGTATGTACCAGGCCAAACAGTTTCAGGCACAGTATGAACAACTACAGCAGCAACTTTTGCAACAGACCCGTTAGTAGAGGCGGTTTTTATGACGATTGACGAACAAATTTCTTTTCTAACCCGCGGTTGCGTGGATGTGGTATCTAAGGCGGATTTAGCCAAAAAATTGGAATCGGGCAAGACTTTAAAAGTAAAACTGGGGTGTGACCCGACTTCAGCCGATTTGCACTTAGGGCACAGCGTGGCCCTTTCTTTATTGCGCCGTTTCCAAGATTTGGGGCATACGGCTGTGTTGGTAATTGGTGATTTTACCGCTGCTATTGGAGACCCTTCCGGGCGTGATTCTACCCGCCCTGTACTGGCGCGTGAACAGATTTTGCAAAATGCCAAAACTTATACAGACCAGGCATTTAAAGTGCTAGACCCGGCTAAAACCGAGGTACGTTTTAATAGCGAATGGCTAGACCCGTTTGTTTCCGGGCGCGACTTGTTAACCACCTTGCAACACGTAACGGTGGCCCAAGTATTAGAACGTGATGACTTTAAAAAACGCATGGCCAGCGGCAACCCCATTAGTATGCTGGAAGTTTTGTACAGCTTGTTCCAAGGACAAGACTCCGTAGCTCTGCAAGCGGACGTAGAGCTGGGCGGTACCGACCAAATTTTTAATTTGCTTGTGGGCCGCCAACTGCAAAAAAACAACGGACAAGAGCCGCAAGTAGCCATTACCGTGCCGCTTTTGGTAGGATTAGACGGCGTAAAGAAAATGAGTAAATCTTACAAAAACTATGTAGGGCTTACGGACGCGCCGGAAGATATGTTTGGCAAAATCATGTCTATTGCCGACGGCGTAATGCCCATGTATTACGAGCTTTTGACCACCGAAGATTTAAACGCCGTAAAGGCCATGCACCCTATGGAAGCTAAAAAGAAATTGGCCCGGCTTTTGGTAGCGCGCTTTCACAGCGAGGCGGCGGCCTCGGCGGCGCAAACCCATTTTGAAACGGTATTTTCTAAAAAGGAATTACCGGCAGACATTCCGCCCTTTACCCCGCAGGAAGGGGCTCTTTTGAGTGCGGTAATTTTTGCGGCCGGCGCAGCCGAAAGCAAGAATAAAGCACGCGGTTTAATTACCCAAGGAGCCGTGCGTTTAAAAGGCGAAAAAGTTACCCAGGACGGGCCGCTGGTGTTTGACAACGGCGACGTGTTACAAATTGGGAAACGTCATTTTTTCAAATTAACTAAATGAAACGGTTTTGGTTGTGTAGCCTCCTGGCGTTAGGGCTTTTGGCCGCCGCATTTTGGGCGGGCAAGGTGTATTTTTTTAGCCAAGGTACGTTAGTAACGGTGCAAATCCGCCCGGGTCAAACCGGGGCCGAGGTAGCGCGGTTACTTAAAGCCAAGGGGGTCATCCGCAGTGAGTGGCTGTTTAAAGTGATTTTGCGCTTAACGGCCAGTGCCAAAGACTTAAAAGCCGGGCGGTTTGATTTGCGTAAAAATACCTCTGACCTGGAAGTAATTAATTGCATTAAAACTGGGCGGTGTACCCATTACGAAAAAGTAACTATTTTAGAGGGTTGGCGCAGTGAAGAAATAGCTGGCGAGCTGGCCCTGCGTGGTGTGACAGACGGACAGGCGTTTTTAGACCTGGTGCGCGCACAAGATTTGGAAGGGCAGTTATTCCCCTCCACGTATTTATTTGCCCAAAATACTCCCCCACAAAAAGTAGTAGACGAAATGTTGCGTGAGTACCAAAAAAATATCGCCCCGTTGTTTAAACAATATAGAACGGATTTGACCCCCCGCCAAGTGCTAACCCTGGCCTCTATTGTAGAGCGCGAAGCTGTTAAACACGACGAACGCCCCAAAATTGCCGCGGTGTATTTAAACCGTTTTTATATGGGCAAACGCCTGGAAGCGGACCCTACGGTGCAATACGCCTTGGGGTTTGCCCTACAAGAAAACCGCTACTGGAAAAAGGGGCTTACGTACAAGGACTTGAAGGTAGATTCCCCCTACAATACCTATCGTAACGCCGGCTTGCCGCCGGGGCCGATTTGTAACCCCAGTGTGGCTTCGGTACGGGCGGTACTGAACCCCCAGCCGGATTTTGACGCGCTTTATTTTGTGGCAGACCGTACAGGCGGGCATGTGTTTTCGCGCACGTTTAGCGAACACAAAAAAAATATCAAACAAATCCGGGGAAAATAAAGAGGCCAACATGCTTTTTAGCTGTAAAATGAGGGCACATGAAAGCCTTGATAAGCACCCGTTTTTTTATTATACTATACATACAATTTAATCTGTTTTTGGAACCGTATGCAGAATACGGTGGGCTGTAGTGGCTCATTTCCACTCCAAAAATAGTCGTTTAAGATACTAAACTGGTAAGCTGATCCCTTGCTGGTTTAGTATTTAGTGTTTCTTGCCATTTGGCAAGAAACCACGGCTATTGTGGCTGGGTTCGTGGAAATGGCTCAAGCGTAGTAGCCGTTTTTGCATGGGTTTCATAAGCAGCTAAATTGAATAAATAGGAGGTTGTTTATGAAACAACAACGTACCCGGCGGGGTTTCACGCTTATTGAGTTGTTAGTAGTGGTGTTAATAGTAGGTATTTTGGCCGCAGTTGCCGTGCCGCAATACCAAAAAGCGGTAGAAAAAAGCCGCGTTACAGAGGCGTGGAGTGTGCTTAAAGCAGCAGAAGAAGCCCAACATGCATATTTTTTGGCGCACGGCACATTTGGGGGTATCAATGCCTTAGATATTGCTATTGAAACCCCAACCAAGCACTTTCACTATCATACCGATAGCAGTTGCTTGGGGCTTACTTCCTCAGAGGATGCCAGAACTTGGGTTGCACAGCGACTCCCGGCCGGAGCCAATTCTCCGTATTCGCTGTTTATTTGCGACGGAATACGTTATTGCAGTGATTCGGATGGTTCGGAGTGTGCCAAAATTGGATTTACGGAGGCCCCTGCGCTTACTTGTTTGAGTGCACAAGGGTCTTGCCATGTAGCAGATTAGAACGGAGAATAAGACATACCCCCCGGCAAAGCCGGGGGTTTTGCTATGAATTTTAAGTTTACAGGGCTGGTTGTGGTTTACAGCTCTTGCAACAGCCGTACAATATGCACGGTAGCTCCCAGCGGGTTGGGCACGTTTAATTGGGTGTAGGCCTTGCACTGGTTGGCTAAATACGCACTGGTACAGGACTGTAACGCTTGGGTGAGCAACTGCGCCAGGTGTGCGTTTTCGGGTACTACCTGGGCGCAACCTGCATCGGCCAATACGCGGGCATTAAAGTACTGGTGGTTGCCCGCCGCGTGTGGGAACGGTACTAAAATAGCCGGGAGCCGGCAGGCCATTATTTCGGCCAACGTACTGGCCCCACTGCGCCCAATAATAACGTCCACCGATTTCATCAGCTTATAGATTTCCTCACAGTAAGCTAGCGCCTTTACGTTAGGCAAAGCG
>JAZLAA010000197.1:0-5849 GCA_045612945.1 Elusimicrobiaceae bacterium | reverse complement strand
ATACAAGAAACAATACCCCGCTACCGTTATGTGGAGGAGTTTATAGCTTATGCCCCACCTCACTGAGCCGCTGGCGTTAATTTCCGTATTAGTGACTATTTATAACGTGGCCGAATTTTTGCCAAAATGTTTGGATAGTATTTTGGCCCAAACCTATACGAACTTGGAAATTATTTTGGTGGACGACGGCTCCACCGACGCCAGCGGAAAAATTTGTGATGCCTACGCCCAAAAAGACCCCCGCATCCGCGTAATTCATAAACCTAACGGCGGCGTATCCGCGGCCCGTAACGCCGGGCTGGACGCGGCCACCGGCGAATATATCGGCTTTGTGGACGGGGACGATTGGATAGCCCCGCAAACTTACCAAACTGCGTTGGAACGGATGACCCGCCACGCCGTAGAACTGGTTAAATGGGGCCATACGCGGGTATTAAACGGTCAAGTTACGCCCATTTCTTCGTGTTATCCAAGCCAAGTATATCGGGGAAAAGACAAAGAAGCGTTGGTATGTAATATCATTAAAAATAACGGCATTAACAATACGCTATGGAATTGTTTGTTTAAAAAATCCGTGATAGACCAATATACTATCCGTACCCCGCTGGGGTTAAACCAAGGGGAAGACCTCTACTTTTTAGTAGCTTATTTGCTGCGGGTAAATTCTTTATTTTTAGATACCGCCCTGCATTTTTATAATTATCGCCAAAATCCTACCTCCCTAACCAAGCAGTATTCCCCCCGCTACCTGGCGGAGATAGAAAAATTGCTGGAATGCTTTGGGGCCTTATTAAACCAACTAAAGGCCAAGGATTGTTACCGGGCAGCTTTTCATTTCCGGGTGAATAAGCTTATTTTTTATTTACTGTTTGTGCAGGTGGATTTTCGGTTTTCCAAAATCCCGGAAAAAACACGCGCCCTAAAAGGTTTTTATGATAAATGGGCCGATTTGCTGAAGGTTTGTGCCCGGCAAAATAAAATTTCGTGGGCCAAACGCTTGCCGGTAGCGTTGTTTTACAAACGCCGCTTCACCGCGGCCCTGGCGGTTTGTTATGTGCTCAAAACCGGTTTTAAAGGGGTTCATCTCCTTAGGAGGAACCGATGAACCGGCCGCTGCTATCCATTATTGTTCCGGTGTATAACGCGGAAAAATTCTTGTCCCCCTGCGTGGAAAGTATTTTGGCACAAACCTACCCCCACCTGGAAATTATTTTGGTGGACGACGGCTCCACCGACGCCAGCGCAAAAATTTGTGAGGAATATGCCAAAAAAGACACTCATGTCCGCGTGATTCACCAACCTAACGGCGGCGTATCCGCGGCCCGCAACACCGGGCTCCAAGCGGCCAGCGGCGAATATATCGGCTTTGTGGATGCGGATGATGCCGTATGCCCCACCATGTACCGGGCTTTGTTAGAGGCAATAGAGAATACCCAATCGGACCTGGCTTGTTGCAATTATGTTACTAAACAAAGACACACTCCTCTTTCTGTTCCCCGCCCGGCCCAAACCGGCGTACAAGTTTATACGGATAAAACCGCCCTGTTTTGCCTATTGGCTACTTCCAAACAATTTAGCGGCACGGTGTGGAATAAATTATACCGCAAGCGTGCGCTTCGTTCGGCACGTTTTAACCCCCGCCTGGGCCGGGCAGAAGACACCCAATGGTTACTGCAGGTGCTACAGGGGATGCACCGGGCCGTCTGCATCCCGGATTATTTATACCTGCATTACCGGGTTTCCACGTCCATTACCCACCAAGCCCATTTTACGCATTGGCTGGATGAATATGGGGTATGGAAAGAAGTCACCCAAGCGGCCGCCCGCCACGCCGGGCAAACGGCCCAACAAACGTGTAAAACCGTCTGGTTAACCAAAGCGGTTGTATTGTTAAACATTTTAATTTTTAGAGATAAAACCCGGCAGTATCAAACGTTACAACAAGAAATAATTACACTACTCAAGCAAAACCGGGCCTTGATAAAAAATATGCCGCAATTAAACCAACGCCTGTTTGCTTACAGTATCGTTTATGCGGATGCCTGGGTCACCCGGTTAGCACGGATGCCTTTAATAAATAAAGCGGGGGCACGGATCTTGCGCGTGCATAAATATCAACTATAATTATGAAAGTACTCAACATCTTAGAAACCTTAGACCAGGGCGGGATTGAAACCTTCATCCTCAACAACTATACGCATTTAACCAACCGCGATATTCAATATGATTATTTAATTATGCAGGTTTGCAACAACCCGTACGTTAGTCAGTGTATTCAAAAACACGGCGGAAAAATTTATAAATACACAAAATGCCGTTTAATAGGGTGGAGGCATTTCTATAATGTGTATCAAACCATTAAAAAACACGGCCCCTACGAGGCCGTTCAAGCCCATTGTATGGGCTTGAACGGACTCATACTCTTGGCGGCTTTTGCGGCCGGTGTTCCTAAACGCTTTTCATTTGTACACGTAATTGCCAGGCCGGTTTCAAACCCTATCAAACGTTTGTACGGTTTTATAAGCCGCTGCTTACTGGAACTGTTTGCCACGCGCAAATTTGCCTGCTCAACACGCGCGGGCAAATCGGTCTATGTGGGTAAATTCCGCGTATTTAATAACGCCATTGATACCCAAAAATTTAAATTTAACCCCGCCGTGCGCGCGCACCAAAGGCAACTTTTAGGCGTGCAAGACAAGTTTGTCATCGTCCATACCGCCCGCTTCTCCCCCGAAAAGAACCAACTCTTTAGTTTGCAGGTGTTAAAGGCGTTGCGGCCAAAATGCCCGCAAGCCCGTTTAATTTTTTGCGGGGATGGGGCCTTATTGGAAACCGTCAAACAACAGGCCCAAGCGTGGGGGCTGGAACAGGCGGTTTGCTTTTTGGGGGCAGTCCCCAACGTGCACGAGGTGTTACAAGCGGCGGATGTATTTTTGTTACCTTCCACCTGGGAGGCCCTGGGCTTGGCCGCGATTGAAGCCCAAGGGGCCGGGCTCCCCTGTATACTGGCCGATAATATCCCGCCGGAAGCCTTTGTGGTCAACGCCTATCCCCTGGCTTTAAAAGCCGGGGCCCCCGCATGGGCGGAGCAGGTGCTTACCTTGCGCGGGTTCCCACGTAAAGATACGTCCGATATTTTAGTCCAAGCGGGGTTTGATATCCGCACCACTGCAGGCTATTTGCAAGAGGAATATGCCAAATGAAAAAAATTGGGATTTTAACGTATTACTATCAAAGTAAGAATATCGGGGGATTGTTGCAAGCCTACGCCCTAGTGGCTTGCCTACACCTCTTAGATTTTTCGGCTGAGCAAATTTGTTTTGATTATTATTTTCAAAATGCACAGGTAAAAAAAGTAAAAAGGTTATTGCGTAAGGATAAACTTACGTGGCGGTATTTCCTCTTACATAGTTTGTTTTTCTGGCGCAGGATAAAAACCCTTTGGGCTAAAAAACTGCCGCCCGAATTACTAGCCACCCAAAATCAACGTTTGGTGGAATTTGAACACTTCATTCCCCATTCCAAACGCACTTATCACAACGCAAATATCGCGCTGGCTAACGAGGATTACGATATTTTTATAACCGGTAGTGACCAAGTGTGGAATACGGGACTGCTGCCCCTATCGGCCTATTATGGAGAGTTTACCCCCCCCACCAAAAAGGTGCTTTCCTATGCGGCCAGTTGCGATGTAAAAAAATTCCTACCCACCGCCGAAAAACTGTTTATTAAAAAATTAGCGCGCTTAAACGCCATCAGCGTGCGGGAAAAAACCCTCCAGCAATATATTCAACGTCTTACCAATCAAAAAGCAACCGTGGTATTAGACCCTACTTTTTTACTTTCCCCGCAACAATGGCTAAAAATTGCCAACCCGGCCCCCGTGGCGCAAAAGCCATACATCTTTTGCTACTTCTTGGGCGAAAAATCGGCCTGGCAACGTCAAAAAACGCAAGCTTATGCCGCCCAATACGGCTATGAAATAGTACACCTGCCCTATATTATGCAAAGCATTCGCCCGGCAGACCGCTTTTTAAAAGCACCCGGCCGCTACGACGTGGGGCCGCGGGAGTTTGTGGCTTTGATTAACCAAGCCCAATGTGTATTTACGGACTCTTTCCACGGGCTGGCGTTTTCCATTAACTTGGGTAAAAACTTTTACGTGTTTAACCGGGATGATAAGTCCGGCCCCGATTCTATGAACGCACGCATTACCGATATGTTGGCGCTGTTTGGCCTGGGGGCGCAGCACATTACCGATAAAAACGCCGTGCTGGATAATACCCCGCTGGATTTTACCCGCGCACACCAAATTTTAGCACGTGAGAAAGAAAAATCTATTACCTGGCTCTTAAACGCTTTAAAGGACTAATATGAACCAACGCAAAGCAGGGGCATTATTATCATATATTTCATTGGGGATTAACTCGGTTATCGGGATTATTTATATCCCGCTGCTATTGCATTTTTTAACCAAAGAGCAATACGGTCTTTACCAACTTATCGGGGCTATGATTGCCTACCTGGGCACCATGGATTTTGGCCTGGCTAATACAACCACGCGCTATTACAGCGGCTATTTAGCCACCGGCAATAAAGAAAAACAGCAAAATTTGCTGGCCACAATGGGTATTTTATATTCCGTGATAGCCGTTTTAATTATTTTAGTGGGAACAGGGGTCTTTTTTGCATTACTGCCCGCCTATACCCACGCACTCACCCCGGCCGAACTTACCACCGCCAAACAACTTTTTGGCATTATGCTGTTTAACATTTCGTTTATGATACCCGGCAACATTTTTGTAGCGGTTATCAACTCACACGAAAAATTTATCTTTGCTAAAACGCTTGCGTTATGTAATATTATTTTGCAGCCGTGTATTGTGGTACTAGCATTAAGTATGAAACCCAGCGTACTGCTGGTGGCTTTAGCCCAAACCGTGTGTGCACTGGGGGTCATCTTACTCAATGTGTACTACTGCTTTGCTAAGCTGCATATTTCTTTTAAACTGTACCAATGGGATAATAAATTTGTAAAAGAAATTTTAAAATTTTCATTTTTTATCTTTTTAATTGCACTGATGGATTTAGTATATATAAAAACCGGGCAACTGGTGTTGGGAGCCCTGGTGGGTACAGCCGCCGTTGCTATCTATTCCGTTGGGATACAATTTTTGATGATTTACCGCCAGATGTCAGGCGCTATTTTTAGCGTATTTTTGCCTTATTTTTCGGCTAAAGCGGCCCAAAGTAATGACATGATCGACATTAACGCCACCTTCATTAAAGTAAGCCGGTTGGAATTTTTTGTGCTGAGTTTAATTTTATGCGGGTTTGTTTTGTATGGCAAAACATTTATTGTCTATTGGGTAGGCAAAGATTTCTTGCCCGCCTATTCGTATGGAATTATCCTGATGTTGGGCTACTTGTGGATTAGCAGCCAAAATACCGGAACCTTAATTGTGCAGGCCAAAAACCAACATAAAATTTACGCTCTTTTGTATGTGCTCACCGGAGTACTCAGCCTTATTTTGTCCGTTCCGTTTGCCCGCTGGTGGGGCGGAACGGGTTGTGCGGTAGCGACGGTAGCCTCCTTACTGGTGGGGCAAGGGGTGTTAACCAATATCTACTACGCCCGCCTGGGGATAGATATTAAAGGCTATTTTAAAAGCACCGGCCGCTTTGCGTTGGCCGCGGCTATTTCCCTGGGATTAGGCTGGGGATTGACCCATTGGATAGTGCCCGATACGCTGTGGCAACTGGGCTGGCAAATTGCGCTGTTTACGCTAGTGTTTGTGGGGCTGCACTGGCTCTTTGTGTTTAATGCATACGAAAAAAACTTGCTTTTT
>JAZLAA010000196.1:0-5617 GCA_045612945.1 Elusimicrobiaceae bacterium | reverse complement strand
GCGAAGGGGAAGTGGTAATGGGGTCCGTGCGGCGCATGTCGGACCGGGATATTATTGTGGATTTGGGGAAAATTGAGGCCATTTTTCCGTACTGCGAGCAGATTAAAAAAGAACGCTATACGGTTGGTTCGCGCGTGAAAGCGATTATTACTAAAGTGATGAATCAGAGCGACTTTTTGGCCGTTACCGACGACCCTATCTTGGGACGCTATAAATCGGCCGCGTTTCGTTTGGATAAAGGACAACGTGGGCCGTATGTGTTTTTATCCCGCGGAAACGGCCGTTTCTTGGAAGAACTTTTTAAAGTAGAAGTGCCTGAAATTAGCGAAGGACTCGTGGAAATTAAAAATATCCAGCGCGACCCGGGGTTCCGCTCTAAGGTATTGGTAAGCAGCACCGACAGCAAAATTGACCCCATTGGTACGTGCGTGGGTATGCGCGGGATTCGTATCCGGGCTATTCAAAATGAACTTTCCGGCGAACGTATTGATTTGATTACCTATTCGACCGATGTTAACACCTTGCTTATGAACGCGGTAGCCCCGGCCAAAGCCAGCTATGCGCAAATTATTGACCCGGTGGAAAAGAAGGCCCTGGTGGTAGTGCCCGATGACCAACTGGCTATTGCTATTGGGAAAGATTGGCAGAATATTAAATTAGCTTCCCGCTTGACCGGGTGGGATTTAGATGTAAAGAGCGAAAGCCAAAAAGCACAAGCTGGTAAATTGGTAACCGATTCTATTCAAGCGGTTTTGGCCAGTATAGAAGGAGTAGGCCCCAAGACGGCTGAATTGTTGCAAAAGGCCGGATTTACCACGGTAGAAAAGTTGGCCAATGTGGAAATAGAACACCTCTGCACCGTGCAAGGTATTGGTGACAAAACGGCCGCTAAAATTATTGAGGGGGCCAAAAAGTATTTAGCAGGGGAAACTGCGCAAGCCGCGGTGGCCCCAGTGCCGGAGCAGGAGGCCGCTCATGACGACGACAACCAAGAAAACAACTAAGACTGAGGATGAAAAAAATTCTCCGGCCGTCAAAAAGACGGTTGCTAAAAAAGCTCCTGCTAAAAAAACGGTAAAAGAACCTGCTTCTAAAACAGCAGCTAAAAAGACGGCTACCAAAAAAACAGCTGTTAAAAAAACAACCGCTTCCAAAACAACGGTTAAAAAAGCAGCTACTGCCAAAAAAACAGCGGAAAAGAAAACGGTGGCTAAAACGGTTATTTCGGACAAAGCTGCACCCGCGCCGGTGACCGAGAAGCCCACCCATATTTTGGCAGAAGAAAAAGTGGCGTATCAGGCGACCCCTGCAAAACCTGCAGAAAAACCGGAGGGGGGGTACGCTTCTGTAAAGCCCGCCCCGAGTGTTGCCAAGCCGACCCCGGTTGTGCAAAACGCCGCGCCGAGCGTGGAGAAGCCAGCAACACCGGTGGCCCGCCCTGCTGCGGTGCAAAAACCGGTGGCACAAGCCCCGGCTGCTAAGCAACCTGCGCCTGTTAAGCCTGCCCATGCACCGGAGCCCGCCAAACCGGCCGGGAAAACGGTGCGTATTGTAGGCCAACCCACGGTGAAAGAATTAGCTGAAAAGATGAATTTCAAAATCAATGATTTCATCAAAAAACTAATGACCATGGGCATTTTTGCCACCATTAACCAACGGCTTGAAAAAGATATGATTGAGCTGATTGTAGATGAGTGCGGTTTTGTGGCAGAAATGGTAGAGGAAGATTTAAAAGAAGCTGCCGCTGTTATACAGGCAGAAGACGATCCGGCTTCATTAAAACCGCGTAGCCCGGTAATTACCATTATGGGCCATGTGGACCACGGTAAGACCAGTTTATTAGATGCGATTCGTAAATCTAACGTGGTAGCGGGGGAAGCTGGAGCCATTACCCAGCATATTGGGGCGTACCGCGTTAGTACGCCGCGCGGCACCCTGACGTTTTTGGATACGCCCGGACACGAAGCGTTTACCGCTATGCGTGCACGCGGGGCGCAAGCTACCGACATTGTGGTGCTGGTGGTATCCGCCACCGACGGTATTATGCCGCAGACCCTGGAAGCCATGGAACATGCCAAAGCGGCGGGGGCCCCGATTATTGTGGCCATTAACAAAATTGATTTGCCCGGTGCCAACCCGGACCGCGTTAAGCAAGACTTATCTTCCCGCGGTTTAGTGCCCGAGGAGTGGCAAGGAAATACCATTTATGTAGAAATTTCCGCCAAGAAGCATATTAACATAGATAAACTGCTAGAGATGATTGCTTTGCAAGCGGAAATGATGGAGCTAAAAGCCAATCCCGACCGTTTAGGCGTGGGCGTAATTTTGGAAAGTAAACGTGATAATAAACGCGGTGTGGTGGCCACTGTTTTAGTGCAAAAAGGTACCATGAAAGTGGGGGATCCGTTTTTGGTGGGAACCAACTACGGCCGCATCCGCGCACTGATAGATGAAAATTCACAGCGTTACCAAAAAATCGGCCCCAGCGTGCCGGCGGAAGTTTTAGGTATTAACGGTGAGCCGCCGCAAGTGGGTGATACGCTCTATATTATGGAGAGCGAAAAAGAAGCCCGCTATGCTGCCGAAAAACGTAAACTGGCCCAGAAAGAAGATTCGCAAGCACACCGCAAACAAATGTCTTTAATGGCCTTGGGTAAGACAGACGAAGAAGGCAATAAAGTCAAAAAGTTGAGCCTCATTTTGAAAGCAGACGTACAGGGTTCCATTGAAGCCATTAAGGATGCCTTGTTGCGTATCCCGTCGGACGAAGTGGAGCTGGATATTGTCTTATCCGCCCCCGGCAACATTAACGAGAGCGATATTCTTTTAGCCAAAGCCAGTAACGCGGTAGTGATTGGATTTCACGTTTCTACCGAGCACAAAGCCCAAACTGAGGCCGAGCGCGAGGGGATTGAAATCCGCAACTACACCATTATCTTTGAACTATTGGAAGACATCAAAGCCGCTATGGAGGGGCTCTTGGAGCCCGACGTGGTGGAAACCGTAGTGGGAACCGCTACTATTAAAAAAGTAATGAAGTTAAGCAGCGGCTTAATTTCGGGTTCTTTAGTGGATAGCGGTACGATGGTGCGTAACTACGAAGTGCGCATCAAACGCGGCGGCACAGAAGTAGGCCGCGGCAAAATTGGCGGTTTAAAACGCTTCAAAGATGATGTGAAAGAAGTGGAAAAAGGTTACGAGTGCGGGATTTTGATTGAAGGATTCAAAGGCGTGCAGGAAGGCGACCTGATTGAGTGCTTTAAGAAAGAGACCGTAACAAGAAGAATTAAGATGTAGGAAGTTTGTTTATCGTTGCAAAACCCCGCTATATGGCGGGGTTTTTTAAATGCTCTAAACAGAATACACAACCATTGGAGTCTATTTTTATCATGATTTGGGGGGATTTGGTTGTTAAATCCTTCATAAATGCTAAAATATATCGATTACGTAGCAGGAGTTTATTATGGATTTATTAGCAATTAAAAACAATTTGGGACAAAATTCGGTGGGGCGTGGAGTATTAAAAGCGGCCAGTACTCTTTATGGAGTGGGGGCGTGGGCGCACCGGGCTTTGTATGAACACGGCCTTAAAACGGCAGAAAGTGTCAATTCCCGTGTGGTGTGTATTGGCAATTTAACGGCAGGCGGTACAGGTAAAACCACCACCGTGTTATTGGCGGCTACCACCCTGGCCAAAGAGGGTACGCGGGTGGCTATTGTGTCGCGCGGGTACAAACGCCAGCAAAAAAACAGCGGCCCGGTTATTTTGTTTGATAACCCGGATGCCGACTGGCGCCTGGCCGGGGATGAGCCCTTTATGATGAGCCGTGTGCTTAGCAAGTACCAAGTGCCCATTGTGATAGCCAATAAGCGGGTGGATGCCGCCACGGAGGCCTTGCGCCGATTCAAAAGCCAAATTATTTTGCTAGATGACGGTTTGCAGCATTTTGCTTTAAAGCGTGATGCCAACATTGTGCTGGTGGATGCCAAAAATCCGTTTGGCAATAAAGAGCTGTTACCGTATGGAATTTTGCGTGAACCGCTTAGCGGCCTTAAACGGGCAGACTTGATAATTTTAACCCATTGTGACCAAGTTTCCGCTCGCCAGCTGGAGGACGTGCGCGACCAAATCCGCCTCTATAATGATACGGTTGAAATTTTGGAAAGTGAACACCGCCCGGAGTATTATGTAAACATTTGCACCACCCAGCAAGTGGCTTTAAAAGATATTAAAGGCCCGGTGGCGTGTTTTTGTGCCTTGGGACACCCGGAAAGTTTTGAGCGCACGCTGAAAGATTTGGGGCTGTTGTTGCGCCAAAAGTGGCGTTTCCCGGACCACCAGTATTATACAGAGGAACACCTGCGTAGTTTTGAGGAAACCCGCGCGGGGCTACCGCTTATTACCACGTTTAAAGATTTTGTGAAATTCCCCGATAATTGGCGTGAGATTCTAACTAAAGATGTATATGTATTGTCCGTCAATTTGCACATCCGCGGGGGGGAAAAAGAGTTCAAAAAATTTACGGAGGTGTTATACCCCACCAAGAAATAAAGCAGGAAACTTTTTGTGATAAAAAGGCTGGTTTTTGCCAGCCTTTTTTATTATACTATAAGTACAATTTTATCTGTTTTTGGAACCGTACGCAGAATACGGGCACTGCCTAAGCAGTACAAATCACGCCAAAAACAGTCGTTTAAGACACAACGTATCTAAGCCGATCCCTTGGGTGTGTTGTGTCCAGTGTTTGCCGTTCTGCGTATGCAGAATTGGCAAACCGCGGCTGTGTTTACGTCTAGCGCGTGATTTGTCTAGGCGATATATGGCCGTTTTTTGTTGGTTTTCATAAACGGATAAATTGCAAATTAAAAATAGGAGACGTTTATGAAAAAAACAATTGTAAACGGGTTCACGCTGATTGAACTCTTGGTAGTAGTGTTAATTGTTGGTATTTTGGCCGCGGTAGCCGTGCCGCAATACCAAAAAGCGGTACTTAAAAGCCGTGTGGCAGAGCTAAAGTCTAATTTGGGTTCTATTCGGCAAGCGGCACATGTCTTTTTTCTGGCGAATCCTTCCGTAGCTGCTGTGAGCACTGCTAACTACGCTGGTTATCCGATGAATGAATTCTTAGACATAGAAGTTCCGGTTTGTAAGGCCCCTTTTCCAAATCAAACTGGGTGTTCTTTTGAGGCTTCTGCTGCTCACGGTGTGGTTGTAACTGTTCAATTTTCCACTCCTAAAGGAGCTGCCCAATTGGAACTTAGTGAGGACGGGTTTCGTTGTGGAAATTCTGACCCGCAAGATACTTGTAAGAAATTAGGATTCAGTGGCGGGACAGGAACTGATACCTACTCTATGTCCGGCACTTATTATGTAGAATAGACTGATATAAAAAATTTCCCCGGCAAAATGCCGGGGTATTTTTTTATTTGTTAAGTACTTCTTTTAACTTATCTAGCGCTTGAGTTAAGTTCCAACGTGCGGCGTCTTTTTCTTTACGATTTTTGTATTCACATTGGCCGTCTGCCACCGTGCGGGAACTAATGACCAAGCGGTGCGGCAAACCAATTAAGTCCATATCTTTAAACTTAATGCCGGGGCGTTCGTCGCGGTCGTCCA
>JAZLAA010000195.1:0-6018 GCA_045612945.1 Elusimicrobiaceae bacterium | reverse complement strand
GGTATTTACCCGAAGCACTGAAAAATTATTTGGCACTCTTGGGGTGGGCAACCAGTGACTCCCAACAGATTTTTGCTCCCGGCGAGCTGGAAGAAAAGTTTGACATTTCCGGCTGTCAGCCCAGCCCGGCTGTGATGGACCCTGAAAAACTCAATTGGATGAACGGGGAATATATCCGGGCCACTTCTCTCAGCCGCCTGACTGACTTGGCACTCCCGTTTATTGAAAAAGCAGGCATCAACCTAGCAGGGGTGGACAGAAAACGTTTGGAAAATATCATCGGCTTAGAGCAAGAAAAATACAAACTCTTAACCGAGATACCGGGTTTAATCCGCTTCTTTTTTGAAGCACCCGTTTTTGAACAGGAAGCACTGGACAAAGTGTTTGCCAAGCCCGAAGCCAAACAAGTATTACAAGGTATCTATGACGTATACAGCAAACTGACTGATTTCACGGACGTTAACTTAGAAGCAGCCGCACGGGCCTATGCCAAAGAGCAGGGCTTCAAAGCGGGACAAATTTTCCACCCGGTGCGGGTGGCCGTTTCGGGCCGTACGCACGGACCGACACTGTTTAAAATGTTGCAATATATGGGAAAAGACACCGTGTTGGCCCGGTTGCAGGCCGCAGTGGCTTATTGTAAGTAGAACGTAACAACAGGGTTTATGAGATATTGGTTTTTTGATGGCAGTGATGTGCTGGGGCCATTTGTGCCCAAGGAACTGGAGCGCAACAAATCTTTTAGTGCCACCAGTCTGATCTGCCCAGAAAATTTTAGTAACGACGGCGAACATTGGCAGCCGGCGGTTTCGTTTGTGGATTTTAAGCATCTTTTTGCTCGTCTAGAGGACGAATTGGCTGATGAAACCGTAACCCTGGAGCAGGAAATGGACGGGCTTTTAAAACAAAGCTCGCCTTTAGCTTTTGATAAAACTACCACAGACGGACCTTCACTCAAACTGCCGCAAAAACCGGCGGCTCCGGGCCCCATTGAAGATTATTTTAACAACATTAAAGAAGAAGACTTGGGTGATATCTTGGGCATTCCGGATCCGAATGACGACTCGGACATGGATTTGGCGCATGCGCTAGAGAAACAATTAGCAAAAACTTCTTCCACCCGGCGAGAAGAACGCGAAGCCGAACAAGCTGCTGTTGCCCAAGCCAAGGAAGAACAAAAAGAACTGGCTCGCGCACAAGAAACACACCATGTAGCTACTGCAACCGAGGTATTTTCCCCCGCGCCCACTACGCAAAGTGCACCGAACGCTACCCCTTCTATGCCCACTGTAGAAGAACCGACGTTACCTGTACTAGCGCAAGATCCGGCGGTTTC
The DNA here is from genome assembly GCA_045612945.1 of Elusimicrobiaceae bacterium. Taxonomy (GTDB): domain Bacteria; phylum Elusimicrobiota; class Elusimicrobia; order Elusimicrobiales; family Elusimicrobiaceae; genus Avelusimicrobium. The sequence goes on along the minus strand of JAZLAA010000195.1, from coordinate 4,682 downwards.
CCCGTTACAACCTCCGTTGCAAACGGATGAAACTACCCAACACACGGCCCCCCTTCCGCTACAAGCAACTCAGCAAACGGCCACAACAAAGGGGGATCCTGTGCCGGAAGTCCAAGAATTGGTCTCTGCATCAACCGCTACAAAAGGGGCTTCTGCGCCGGATGCGCAAGCTCCTGCGCCACAAACATCGGCCGAACCTACCATTATTCCGGACCCGGCGGCTTTGCGCCACGAAAAAGTGGAAGTAAACAGCATTAATGCACGACTCAAACAAACGCAGGAAATGAAAGATTTTTTAAATCAAACCCAGCATGATCGGCTTAAAAAATTAAATGTTACCCACCACGCCCATGCTACCAAAATTGCCTTGCTGTTTATGGCGCTGGTAGTAATTTTGGGTGGGCTGTTTGTGTTGCGGGAAGCACATACCCTGCGTGCTCCTGCCGTACCTGCACGCACCACAGCTCAAGAGTTGCTCAGTCCAACCACGCCCGCAGCGACCCTTTCCCCCTCTAATGCACCCGTTCCAACGGCTGTGCGCCCTGAAAAGAATAATCAACAGCGCGCGCTGGAAATTGTACAAAACCACCTCTTATCCGGTAGCCGTGGTACCTTACAAAGTTACTTAACCCGTATTTACCAAAACCAGTTTGCCCAGGGCTATACGGCCACGTGGGAAGCCGAACCGCTTTATAAAGATACATACATTGTAAAATACCGATTGACCAAAACGCGAAAAGAACCTATTATATATGTATTCCAGGCTAATGTAGCCTTAGGCAAAGTAACCGGAGCCTTAAATAACATTTCATTAGATTTAGTTGGAAAATTACCGTCATAAAAGGGGAAAAACATGATACTAATGGACGATTTGTTTGCACTCATGAAGGCCAAAAATGCCTCTGATATTCACTTGGTGGTAGGTGTTCCACCGGTACTGCGTATTCAAGGGCGTTTGTATGCAACCCAGTTTGAAACCTTAACCAAAGAAAGTGCCCAAACCCTTATTTATTCTATTATGTCCGACGAGCAACGCCAAAAATACGAAGAAGAACTGGAGTTGGATTTCTCCTTCGGTTTAAAATCTATGGGACGTTTGCGTGTAAACGTGTATAAGGAAAAAGGATGTATCGCGGCAGCCCTTCGTTCCATTCCCAACACTTTCCAATCGTTTGAAGAACTCAACCTTCCCCCGGTGGTATACAATTTAATGAAACTACCCAAAGGGCTTATTTTGGTAACCGGGGCTACGGGTTCGGGTAAATCTACCTCTTTGGCCAGCATGATTAACTACTTAAACATTAACGAAAGTAACCACATCATGTCTGTAGAAGACCCGATTGAGTTCGTGCATCCGCACAAACGTAGTATCGTCAACCAGCGCGAGGTGGGCAGTGATACGCACTCGTTCGCGGATGCGTTAAAGCACTTTTTACGCCAAGACCCAGATATTATTTTGGTGGGCGAGTTGCGCGACCGCGAAACCATGGAAGCGTGCTTGACCCTGGCCGAAACAGGCCACTTGGTATTTGCCACGTTGCACACCAACGACGCCGTGCAATCCATTAACCGTATTATTGACGTATTTCCCCCCAACCAACAGCCGCAAATCCGCACGCAGCTGTCGTTTGTAATTGAGGCCATTTTATCCCAGCAACTTATCCCGGCGTTAAACGGTGGACGCGCCATGGCGTGCGAGGTGCTGATTGCCAACTCCGCCGTGCGTAGCTTAATCCGTGACGGCAAAGCGGAACAAATTGTTTCTACTATGCAAACAAACGCCAGCTTGGGTATGCGCACCATGAACGAGGCCTTGGCACAGCTCTACATGCAAAAGAAGATTAGTTTTGAACAAGCCATGGGCCACTCTAGTGACCAAGGTGGTCTAAAAACTTACTTGCAGCAAAAATTAGGCACCAGCAATTTTAAATAGAGACCTAAGCACTGCATCAAACTTTCGCGCCCCCGGTTTTGCCGGGGGCGTTTAGGTTTACTCAATACCTAAGTATTTACACGTAGCAGCATCCCCTGAACAACTACGGCCGTTGTTATCTAAGGTTAGTTTAACCCTCTTGGCACTTCCTCCGGGCATAGCAAAGTTTCCCATAAAATCAACCGATGGATTGGTGGGGGTTGTATTTTCTGGCCAATAACCGCAGTCGCCATTCCAACGCCCGGACGGGCAGTCAACATCGCAATATCTATCCGACACACCGTTACAGGATATAGCCACATCCAAATGCTTTGGATTCCACGATGTTACTGAAATATCCCCCCATAAGCGGCTGGCTCCGAGAAACTCTGCTCCGGGTTCATCATAGCTACAGAAAGTGCCTGGCGGATAGTCCCCATATTACTCCAAACTTCGGTTAGGCGGCTTCTTTCTACAGCTTTGGTATATTGCGGCAAGGCCACTGCCGCCAAAATACCCACTATGAGTACTACCACTAACAACTCTATGAGCGTGAAACCCCGCCGGGTACGTTGTTGTTTCATAAACAACCTCCTATTTTTAACTCAATTTAGCTGTTTATGAAACCCACCTAAAAACGGCTATGTGCTTAAGCCTAATCCAGTAACCTAAACAAACAGCCGTGGCCTGCCGTCGGGATAACCCCGAACGGCAAACACTCGGCACAGCCCAAACGGGTAATTAGTCCGTTTAAGCTGCGCCTAAAATCGGCTGTTTTTGGACTGGATTAGTGCCCTTACAGCTCTCCGTTTCTTAGACGGTTCCAAAAACAGTTCAAATTGTATCTATAGTATAATAAAAAAGGCTGGTATTTACCAGCCTTTTTTATCTCTGTTTTTTTCTGTTTTTTAAAACTCTATCACCAGCATCCCAGGCGTAATTAAGTACCAAAAGTTAATCAGCGCCCCTAAACTTAAAAACGGACCGAAGGGAATAGCATCGCCACCTTTTTTGCCGTAACGCACCATAGCATAGAGCGCGTAAATAAGCCCAAAGAACGAGCCTAAGATCACCGTTGTAATGACCCCTTGCCAGCCGATAAACGCCCCAATGCCGGCCATCAGCTTTACGTCACCGCCACCCATAGCTTCTTTCTTAAAAATCCAGGTACCGATTAGCGCAATAGCCAACACACCAAACAGCCCCACTCCGGCCCCGAACAGCGAAGCCAACTCTTTTTGCCACCACAGGCCCTCAAAATTAGGGTTACACCACGCAAATGCCAACCCTAAAACAATCAGCCCCAGGGAAAATCGGTCCGGAATGATCATCAGTTCCATGTCAATAACCGAGAGAATGATTAAAAAATACACCGCTGTTAGCAACCCGAAACTCCACACGCTTAGGCCATTTTTCCACACAAACAATACCGTTAGTAACGCCGTTACCAGCTCCACCAGCGGATATTGCAGGGAAATGGGAGCCTTACAATGACGACACTTGCCCAGCAACACTAAATAGCTAAGCAACGGAATGTTGTCATACCAACGGATGTGCGCGTGGCATTTGGGGCAAAACGAGCCCGGCCACACAATGGATTTACCTTGCGGGATGCGGTAAATGCATACATTAAAAAAACTGCCCAGCACCAGCCCAAAGGCTCCTGCTACGCACAAAATGAAAGTTTGCCAAATATCCGCTTGCATTTAGTGACCTGCCCAGGGTTTACCGTAACTGTCGTTACCGGCTACGTTTACAAAGAAATCCCCAAAGCGGGGGTCGGCCGGGTCATTCACATAGGCCCAACCGCCAGTACGAGTGTAGGCTTGTGTATAAGAGCCCGTGGAAACGTGCGCGCTAGGCGCATAACCCGGCACGGTAGCTTTCGGGATCTGTTCAATATACACAGGTACCAGGCTGGACAAATCATCCGTGGGATAAACGCCCTGGTGTTCGCCGTAATAGGCGGCAATAGCGCTACGCACTTGCACCAGTTTGTGCTTGGTACTGCCCTCTTTGGCTTTGTGCACCAAGGTCATAAATTTAGGCACTGTAAACCCCAAGAGTAGGGCCAGTACCACTACCATTACAACCAGTTCCGTAACTGTAAAACCTTTTTTCATAATCCCTCTATTTCAAATGCAAGGCCACGTGCACAAACACCTTAGCGTCGCCCAGCGTGTTTTTAATGCTACTATATTCGTTAGGTTGGTGAGCCATGTCGTCTAGCTTAGAAAACACCACCGCCGGGTAGCCGGCGTTGCGCAAATAGGCCCCTACGGTACCGCCGCCAACCCCGGTAGGGCGGGGCGTGTTCTTATACACCGCTTTGACAGCTGCCGTAGTTAAGCGGACAATTTCCGCCTTGGGGTCGGTAGGGCGGGAAGCCCCTTGCTGTACAATATCTAGCTTAATTTTAACTTTAAACTGTTTTTCAATTTTAGCGGCAATCCGACCGATTTCTTTAAGCACAACGGCATTTTCATAACACGGCAACACGCGGCAATCCAAATAAAACACATCCGTACCGGGAATGGTGTTAATGTTGGGCACATTGGCCTCTTTTTTAGTAGGTTCAAACGTGCTGGCTGTTTCGGGCGCAAAGAGGGCACTCTTTTTATTGAATTTTTTGTGTAAGGAATCCAGCGCTACGATAAAATAGGCCGAAGCACGGTGCGCGTTAATACCACTGTGAGGAGTGGAGGAATGGGTTTGCTTGCCCGAGACGGTAAATTTGAGCCAAAGCATATTTTTCTCGGCAATTTCTACC
>JAZLAA010000194.1:0-6826 GCA_045612945.1 Elusimicrobiaceae bacterium | reverse complement strand
GGCGTATTGCCTTTGTCATTAACGATATTGGGGCTAATCCCTCCTTTTAACATCGCTAGCGTGCCCACTTCGTTTTTGGAAGCCACAGCTTGAAATAAATAATCGCTTGAAAGGCCTTCTTTTACCCCACTTAATAAAAATAGCTCAATCATGGGCACATTGTTTTTTTCCAACGCAATATACATCGGCGAATGATGGTAATTATTAACCGCATTGATATCCGCACCGGAATAAACCAACCGCTGGGCAATGTCCGTATGCCCATGGTAAAGACTACGAAGCAGAGCCGTATCTTTGGTAAGAGCGTTAGGTTGGTTTACATCTACACCGGATAAAATCAGTTCCTCTACGGCTGTAAAATTACCCATCGTAGCCGCGGCCACTAAGACAGGGTCTCCTTTGCTGTTAACAATGTTGGGGTCCGTTACTTTTTTATTTAAAATGGAAAGGAATAAATCCGTGTCTTTCTTTTGTAAGGCGGCGGTAAGCTCGTTGGCAATTTCGGTAGGAGTTTGGGTGATGACAATCTTGGGAGCTTTTTTACGGGATGGAGCCGATGGCACAAAATTACTTTTAAACGTAAATGCCAACAAAATAAACACCGGGATAGCCGCAATAATCCCCAGTACCACCCAGGGTTTAGCCTTAGCTTGTTGGGCCACTTGGTTTAGCTTCCCGTCTTTAGGTAACAAAGAAGGAGGAAGGGTGTTCTTTTTTTCAGGAGTTGGCATAAACGCTATCCAATTATTACTTCAAGCGGGCCAGGGCCGCGCGAGCGGCTGCCTGCTCTGCTTGTTTTTTATTATGACCTTTACCGCGGCCTAACTCTTGGCCGTTTTCACTCACGGAAACGGTAAATGTTTTGTCGTGGTCGGGGCCAACGGTTTGAACCACTTCGTACACAGGGACCTGCAAACCGCGCTGTTGCAAATTTTCTTGTAACAAGCTTTTATAATCTTGCAAATCCTGTACTAAAGTTTGGGTATGTGCCCACGGTAAGATTACGGCGCGAGCGGCCTCGTATCCGCCATCCAAATAAATGGCCCCGATGACTGCCTCTACCGCATTGGAAATAATACTTTCCCGCGTGCGACCGCCGGTGGCAAGCTCCCCCCGGCCCAAACAAATATACTGGCCCAAGTTTAACTCTTTTCCCCACAAATACAAATTGCGCCGGGAAACCAAGTTAGACTTAATTTTAGAAAGCACTCCCTCTTCTTCGTGCGGGCATTGGTTATAAATGTAATCCGCCACGATAGCACCTAAAATGCTATCCCCCAGGAACTCCAGCCGTTCGTTATGACGAACGCCCCGGTGTTCCCCGGCAAAAGATTTATGAGTGAGTGCTTCCTTTAAAACGGCCCTATTGTTGAAGCAGTACCCTAAGATACGCTCAATTTCCGTTTGCACTGTTATTTTTTAGCGTTTTCTTCGATGTAAGAAACGGCTTCGCCCACCGTTTTGATTTTTTCGGCTTTTTCATCCGGAATTTCGATATCAAATTCTTCTTCCAAAGCCATGATGAGTTCCACCGTGTCCAAGGAATCGGCACCCAAGTCGTTGACAAATTGGGCTTCGGGCTTTACTTGGTCAGCTTCTACACCTAATTGTTCTACGATGATATTTTTTACTCTTTCTTGTACGTTTTCTACAGACATGTTAGTCCTCCAATAAAAAGGGAATCCCCTTATTTAAATTATATATATAATCCGCCGTCTACGGCAAGTACATGCCCGGTAATATAGGCGGCATCTTCACTGGCTAAAAACAACACGGCCCGAGCAATTTCTTGCGCAGTGGCAAAGCGTTTAAGCGGCACACTCTCTAACGCTTTGGCTTTTACTTCTTCGGGCAATACCTGCGTCATAGCCGTTTGCACAAAACCGGGGGCTACCGCATTGACGCGCACCCCGCGGGACCCAAACTCTTTGGCCCACGTTTTAGTAAGCCCGATGACCCCTGCCTTACTGGCCACATAGTTGGCCTGACCGGGGTTGCCCATCTCCCCCACTACAGAGGAAATATTTACAATACTTCCGCTACGCTTTTTAAACATTATTTTTAGCGCAGCTTTACTCATTAGAAAAGTTCCTTTTAAATTGACGTTAATAACCGCATCAAAATCCGCTTCGCTCATACGCACGGTTAAATTATCTTTGGTAATACCGGCATTATTAACCAGCACATCCAAGCTACCGAATGTCTTGACGGTATTTTCTACAAAACTTTCGCAAGCCTGGGCATTAGCGATATTCACCGCTTGGGTATAAACCGCACCGGCCCCCGCCGCTTTCAACTCAGCCGCCGTTTGGGCTAGGCCTTCTTCGTGGCTGGCACAAATGGCCAGTTGGGCCCCTTCCTCGGCAAACGCTCGTGCGATGGCCAACCCAATGCCCCGGGTAGCTCCTGTTACCAAAACGGTCTTTCCGGCAAAACGCTTCATGCGTGAGACTCCTGCTGGATTTCTTTTTCCAGCTCGTCAAAAGTAGGTTTTAAACTATCCATCTTGGCGGCAATATCGCCCACAAAATCTTTTTCTACCAACCGGGCGGCCGTTTTGAGTGCGTTAAAAATAGCAAAATCGTTTGATTTCCCATGGGAAATAATTGCCACTCCGTTCACTCCCACCAGCGGAGCTCCGCCATAGCAATCGGGGTTAGTATGTTTTTTGACGGCTTTAAAAGCACCGCGCGAAAACAGGGCCCCCAAAATAGCCAGCGGGCGTTTTTTGACTTCACGTTTAATCATGGCAATCATGGTTTTGGCTAACCCTTCGGCTAGTTTAAGAACAATGTTACCCACAAATCCGTCACAGACAATTACGTCTGTATCGCCGGTGTTTATATCACGTCCTTCCACCGTGCCTTTAAAATTAACCCCAATGTCACGCATGTGCGGTACGGTGTGTTTTACCAGCATATTACCCTTGGTTTCTTCTTCCCCGATAGACAAAACACCCACAGACGGAGCCGGGATGTCAAATACCTTTTGCATATAAGTGGAACCCATAACGGCAAATTGCAACAAATGCAGGGGCTTGCAATCCGCATTGGCTCCCCCGTCTAACAGTAAACTGACCCCTTTATAGGTGGGCATAGGGGTAGCAATAGCCGGGCGCTGCACACCTTTAATGCGGCCTAAACCAAATAAAGCAGCCACCATGGTTGCCCCGGAATGTCCGGCAGAAACAAAGGCATCCGCCTCTTTTCTGTGTACCAAACGGGCACACACAATAATACTGGCGTTCTTTTTTTGGCGGCACTCTTTAGCAGGCTCGGCAGCCATATCAATGGTGTCCGGTGCGTGCACAATAGAGATATGCGGCGGAAGCTTGGCATGACCTAAAGCCGCCAATTCGCGGCGAAGGACCACCTCATCCCCCACCAGAATTACTTCCAGCGGGAGCTTTTTAACGGCTTTAAGCGCCCCCAATATATTGGGGCGCGCGCCGTAATCTCCGCCTAATGCATCTAGGGCTATTTTCATAACCACCTGTTATTTGGTTTCGGCAGCAGGTTCTTCTTTGGTTTTTTGAGCGACCACTACACGGTCTTTATAATATCCGCAAGACGGGCACACATTGTGCGGCAAGCGTTTGGCATGGCAGTTGGGGCAATCCACCAATTGCGGAAGCTCTACGCCCGAGTTGTGGGATCTTCTCATGTCCCGGCGGGAACGAGTGTGTTTTTTCTTTGGATTCGGCATTTCTAATACTCCTATAATTTCGTAAAAATTCGGTTAGAACTTTACTACTTAAATTTGCCTTTCAATACACTAAAAGGCGACAAATTTTCCGGCTGGCATCCGCAGGGGCCTTCATTTAAATTTTTACCGCATTGGGCACATAATCCCTTACAGTTGGGCGTGCACAAAAAGCGGATATCTTCCGTAAGTGCCAGCGTTTGCACAACAACATACATTATATCAATTATTTCTTGTTTGGTGCTAAAAGTTTCTGTAAATGTTTCACTAAACGGCTGTACCACATGAGTTAAACAACGGGCACATTCCACCTCGCGCTCACCGGAAACAGTACCGCTAACTAAAACCGTCTGCGAGGCTAACGAAAAAGACAACGATACCGAAACTTTAGTAATGCGGTTAGGTTGGTGGAGCACCCCTGCAAAATTTTCGGCAGGTACCTGGGCACTACACTTAAGCCCCCCCAAACGCACAATATCATGGGTTTTAAATTTAAGAGATTGCGGCACATCATAGTCCGCATAGTTTGCATGCATCATATGAGGTTATTTTAGCAAATTTAGATAGACAAATGCGTGGGTTAGGTAACGCAAAACCGTAAGTTAATTACGAACACCTATTGTTTCGCGGTATAATTGCACCAGTTCCCGCACCACCGGGTCTGCTATTTCTTCAACCGATATGTCTTTATACTTATAAACGACTTTTTGCCATGCAAAGCGCAAAGATTTTTCTTCCGGCTCTGCACTGGTTTGGGAAGGATTTTGCCCGTTATGTTCTTGGCGGAACTGCTGTACTTGGGCCAATACCTCCGCCGGGGTTCTAGGTGCTGCCACATCCCGTACCGTTTGACGGTATAAGTTTACCAGTTCCTGCGCCACCGGGTCTGCTATTTCTTCAACCGATGTGTCTTTATACTTATTAACGACATTTTGCCATGCAACACGCAAAGATTTTTCTTCCGGGTCTGCACTCCTCCGAGAAGGATTTTTCCCATTATGCTCCTGGCGGAACTGCTTCACTTGGGCTAATACTTCCGTCGGGCTACGATAATCGATATATTCGCGTACAGTTTCACGGTGTAATTGCACCAGCTCCTGCGCCACCGGGTCTTCTATCTCTTCAACCGATGTGTCTTTATACTTATAAACGACATTTTGCCATGCAAGACGCAAAGATTTTTCTTCCGAGTCCGCACTCTTGACGGAAGGATTTTGCCCGTCATGTTCTTGGCGAAACTGCTTCACTTGGGCTAATACTTCTTCCGGGGTTCTATCTGCTGTCACTTCCCGTACCGTTTGACGGTATAAGTTTACCAGTTCCTGCGCCACCGGGTCTTCTATCTCTTCAACTGGAATGTCTTTATATTTGCCAAGGACAATGTAAGCCCATGCGACACGCAAAGATTTTTCTTCCGGGTCTGCACTATCATAGAAAGGATTTTGCCCGTTATGCTCTTGGCGGAACTGCTTCACTTGGGCTAATACTTCTTCCGGAGTTCTATTTGCTGTCTGTTTCTGTACTGTTTGACGGTATAAGTTTACCAGTTCCTGCACCACCGGGTCTTCTATTTCTTCAACCGCTATGTCTTTATACTGATAAACGACTCTTCGCCATGCTTGACGCAAAGATTTTTCTTCCGGCTCTGCACTGGTTTGGGAAGGATTTTGCCCGTTATGCTCTTGGCGAAATTGCTTCACTTGGGCTAATATTTCTGCCGGGGTACGGGAAGGTGCACGACGGGAACCGGACGTTGGTACTGCTTTTTTCGGAAACAGCTGCGCCGTGGTTTCCTGCCATAACTGCGCAACCTCCCCACGGCTCTGAGAAAGCCTTCTTGCTAAGGGTCCGTAAATATATTCTTCTACTTCAGGGTTCATCCTATTACCGTCACGCTTTGTGATGTTATAATTTACATGACGTGCCAGTTTCCCCTCCATACCCGGGTCACTTGGGCGGGGGCTACGTTTGTGTACAAAAATAAAACTTTGCAAATTTAACCGTGTAAATACATCATCTAATACAGAAAATTTACCAAACAAAACAGTGTATTGATCCGGACGGAACTTTACAGCATTACTTTCAAGCAGAGCACGGAAACGAAGTGCGTATTGCCACTCTTGCGAACGAGGTCTTACCCAGCTACCGGCTTCATCTAACTCAAACAACGCTTCATCCGTTGCGCGAAAGGTTTGGGCGAGCGCATTTATTTGCTCAGCTGTAAAAAACTCTAAAAGACGATTCTGCCACTGAGGAAGGTGAGTTTCTAACGCCTGGGGGCCCGTAATAAAATCCATGTGTTTAAACCCTTCCGGCGCATGGGGGCTGATAACGGGAACCTCTTGTAAACGGGATTCTAAAGCGGGCGCAAATGATTCCGGCGCAGTACCCGGCGTAAGAGAAGATTGAGAACCTTCTGCCCCAATAAGGGACTGTCTAAGCACGTCTTGCCCTTCCAACAGTGCTCCATTCGCAATACGCTGTTGAATTGCAAAGGGTAACCGAGGGTTTATGGCTCCTAACTCTCTAAATGACTGCTTAAGGGCTTGCCTATCATACTTTAATGCTTGCTTACCATATTTAATAATTTGCCCCTGGCCATAACTCACCCCGGTGGCCAGTGACACAAAAAGCGTACAAATAATAAATTTATCTACTCTCATACCCATATTCTAGGGAAAATAACACCTACATTCCAGGGCCTAAAGGCCCAGATTAAGAGTAGGTCCTTAATGGGTAAATGCTTTGTTTTGCCACTTGCGGCTACGCCAGCGGCGTTCAAAAATGGCGGCACGGATGAGTTCATCTAACGTCATGGCCAGCCATATTCCTGCCAACCCCCAGTTAAGCCACACCCCCAAGGTGTACGCTCCCAGGGTAGCCACTAGCCACATGACAATGACCCCCGTCCAAAATGGGAAAAACACGTCGCCCGAGGCAATCAGGGAATTAACCGAGGTAATATTTACCGCCCGGCCGATTTCCAACACTACATCCAGCCATAGCACCTGCGTGCCCAGGCGGATTACTTGCGGATTGTCAGACAAAAAACCAAAAATCCGGGGCCCTAACAGCGCGGTAAGCAGCGAAATGAATACACTAACCGCTAACGCCCAACGGATAG
>JAZLAA010000193.1:0-10325 GCA_045612945.1 Elusimicrobiaceae bacterium | reverse complement strand
CGCGCATCGGTTATGCTTCATCTGCCTGCCCTCACCCGTTGCGGACAGATGACAAGGCTTTCCAACACAGTTTCAAAGCTTGGACTTACCATCAGAGGTGCTTACGGCGAAGGTACACAGCCCAAGGGAGATATTTATCAGATAAGCAATCAGATTACTCTGGGCATAACAGAAGAAACCGCCATTGCAAATCTTAAATCAATCGTGCTTCAGCTTGTTGCTCAGGAAAGAGCCGCCGCCGCTGAAATCATCAAAAACCCTGCGGAAGAGGATAAGATGTTCAGGGCCCTGGGCGTTCTCAGAAACGCAAGACTCCTCAGCACAGATGAATTCATGGAGCTTGTTTCACTTGTCAGGCTCGGCGCCGCAAGAGGAATGTTTGAAATATCAATTGAGAAAATAAATGAACTTATTGTAAGTATGCAGCCTGCAACGGTCAGCGCTGCAAACGAAGACGCAAACAGTCCGTCTGCAAGAGATTCCTTCAGAGCAAAAACCGTGCGTGAAACTCTTGCTTAAACAGATAATATAGAAGGAAATATATTTTAAGGGGGATTTTTGTATGTACAGATTTACAGGCTTTACTCAGAAAGCCAACGATGCACTCAACAGCGCAATATCTGCGGCAGAGAATCTGGGCCATACCTATGTGGGCAGCGAACACATTCTGCTCGGCCTTCTTGCGGAAAAAGGCGGCATGGCATACACAGCTCTCTCTGCCCGAAAAATCAGCTACGGTGAAGTTGAGTCAATCATCAGAAGCAGCATAGGAATAGGCTCTCCTACAGTGCTTTCACCCAACGATTTCACACCAAGAGCCAAAAATATTATCGACACTGCCATTGTTCAGGGAAAAGGCATGGGTCATTCATATATCGGCACGGAGCATATCCTTTTAGGCATCATCCGTGAAGAAGAAGGGGTGGCCGGCCAAATTTTGGCAAACCTGGGGCTGAACTTACCCTTGGTGCGTGAAACGGTGCTTAACTTTGTGGGCGACGACCAAGCCAATGACGATGAACCCGCCAAAGAAGCCGCTATGCAAGACGAAAACCCTGAACCCGTAGTGCGTTTTGTGCAACCAAGCACCCCCAAAGGATCCTCCAAAACCCCTACGTTAGACGAATACACGCGCGATTTAACCGCCCTGGCCGCCAAGGGGCAATTGGACCCGGTGATTGGGCGCGAAAACGAAATAGAACGTATTGTACAGATTTTGGCCCGGCGCAATAAAAACAATCCCGTACTTATCGGCGAGCCGGGGGTGGGTAAGACCGCCATTGTGGAAGGGTTGGCACAAAAAATTGCCCGGGGTGAAATTTCCGACGTACTGGCGGAGAAGCGTTTGTTGGCGTTAGACCTGGCCTCTGTAGTGGCCGGTACCAAATACCGCGGTGAATTTGAGCAACGCCTTAAAAACATTATTGATGAGCTGGCCGCCGCTAAAAATGCGATTGTGTTTATCGACGAACTGCACACCATTATCGGAGCGGGGGCGGCTGAGGGCTCTATAGATGCATCTAATATGTTAAAACCGGCTTTGGCCCGGGGAGAAGTGCAGTGCATCGGGGCTACCACCTTTGATGAATACCGCAAATACATTGAAGCCGATACCGCCCTGGAACGCCGCTTTCAACCCGTAGTGGCAGACCCGCCGGATGTGGATGAAACCATTACCATTTTGCACGGGTTGCGCCCCAAGTATGAAGCACACCACGGCGTTACCTACACCGACGGAGCCGTACGCGCCGCCGCCACCATTGCCGAGCGCTATATTACAGACCGTGCTTTGCCAGACAAAGCCCTAGACCTCTTTGATGAAGCCGGGGCCCGTGCACGGCTTAAAAACGCCATTTTGCCACCCGAAATTAAACAAAAACAGGCTGAGTTAACCCAGGCTGTAGCAGAAAAAGAGCAATTACTTTCCAAGAAAGAGTTTGAAAAAGCCGCCCAGGCCAAAGAAACTGAAGCCCGTCTGCGTGAATATATTGAGCATCTTAAAAAAGAATGGCAAGAGAAAAATCACAAGCGCACCCCTAAAGTAACCGAAGAAGATATTGCTTTAGTGGCCTCTAAGTGGACGGGCATCCCCGTTACACGCTTAACCCAAAGCGAAACGGACAAAATTTTACACATGGAAGAACACCTGCACGAACGCATTATCGGCCAAGAGGATGCCGTGAAAGCCGTTTCACAGGCGATCCGCCGCAACCGCACCGGGTTGGGAAATCCCCACCGCCCCATTGGGGGGTTTCTGTTTCTGGGGCCGACCGGGGTAGGAAAAACGGAACTGGCTAAAAGTTTGGCGGCCTTCCTATTTGGCGACGAAGAAGCCATGATACGGTTAGATATGTCGGAATATATGGAGAAATTTGCCGTTTCACGCCTCATTGGAGCGCCGCCCGGCTATGTGGGGTATGAAGAAGGCGGGCAGTTGACCGAAGCCGTACGCCGTCGCCCGTATAGTGTAGTAGTGTTAGACGAATTGGAAAAAGCACATCCGGATATTTATAACATTTTGTTGCAAGTGTTAGACGAAGGGGCCCTGTCGGACAATTTGGGCCACAAAGTGAGTTTCAAAAACTGTGTGATAATTATGACTTCTAACGTCGGCGCGCGGGAAATTACGAATAAAGGGAATTCCCTGGGGTTTACCGCCCAGCAAAGCGAAGAAGAGCAATATAAAGACATGCGCCAGCACGTTATGGACGAAGTCAAAAAGACCTTCAACCCGGAATTTATTAACCGCATTGATGAAATTGTGGTGTTCCACGCGCTATCCAAAGAAAACATCACGGCCATTTTAGAAGTGGCCCTGGGGCATGTGAATGATAAACTTAAAGAACGCCAGCTGACCATTAAGCTAAGCCCTGCCGCTAAAGCGTATTTGGTGGAAAAAGGGTTTGATGCTAAGTTTGGCGCGCGCCCGCTGCTGCGCACCATCCAGCGCGAACTGGAAGACCCGCTGGCCGAACATATTTTGGTTAGCCGCGCCAAAGCGGGTAGCCTTATTAAAGTAGATTTTGACAAAACCGCCGGAAAACTAATGTTCTCATCCGCCGCGGCAGGAAAGAAAAAAACCATCAGCATTTAGGAGGATTTTAGTATGGACGCAAACAAACAAAAAGCGTTAGATTTGGCCTTAGGCCAGATTGAAAAAGCGTTTGGCAAGGAAGCCATTTGCAAATTAGGCGGCGGCAGTGTAGCTAAAGTGGAAGCAATCCCCACGGGGGCGTTGTCGTTAGATTTGGCCTTAGGCGTGGGCGGCTTGCCACGCGGGCGCGTAATTGAAATTTACGGCCCGGAAGCCGGCGGTAAAACTACCCTTTCTTTGCATGTGGCGGCACAAACCCAAAAAATGGGCGGTACGGTGGCGTTTATTGATGCCGAACACGCCCTGGACGCGGTGTACGCCCAGCATTTGGGAGTAAATGTGGATGAGCTCTTGGTATCCCAGCCGGATTCCGGCGAACAGGCTTTGGAAATTGCGGAAAAGTTGGTGCGCTCGGGTGCGATTGATTTGATTGTGATTGACTCCGTAGCCGCCCTGGTTCCGCAAGCCGAAATTGAAGGCGAAATGGGGGATTCGCACGTGGGGTTGCAAGCACGCTTAATGAGCCAGGCCCTGCGCAAGCTGACCAGCATTTTAAATAAAACCAAAACCAGCATTATTTTTATTAACCAGTTGCGTCAAAAAATTGGTGTGATGTTTGGTAACCCCGAAACCACCCCCGGTGGGCTGGCACTTAAGTTTTATGCATCTGTGCGTATTGATGTGCGGCGTATTGAAAACCTCAAAAAAGGCGACGAGGTCATTGGTACCCGCGTGCGCGCCAAAGTAACCAAAAACAAAGTTGCTCCGCCCTACCGCCAGGCCGAATTTACTATGATTTTAGGCCAAGGCATTAGCCGCGAGGCGTGTATTTTGGATAAGGGTGTAGAAGCCGGTATTTTAGAAAAAAGCGGCAGCTGGTTCTTGTATGGGGACGAAAAGCTGGGCCAAGGGGCTGAAAATGCCCGCCAGTACCTTAAAGATAACCCGCAACTGGCGGATGAAATTGAAGATAAGTTGTATGTGAAGTACTTAGGCATTCACTACAACGGCAAAACGGCAGACGAAGAAGAAACACCTGCTAAAACTAAAAAGAAATAGGCCTTTTTGTAAGCCAAAAGATGCCCCCCGGTACAAACCGGGGGGTTATGCTATAAAGTAACGAAAATACTTGCCAATACGAGGAAACTTCCTGGTTATATCGTCCTTTACACCCGGTAAATCAGACGCAACAAAACAGACATAAAATTCATTTTGGGGCGCACCGTGTAGCGCGGACCGTGCGAAGCAACTTGCGCGTTGTGAAATTTATTACCGTTATAACGGGCTTCCAGCCCCAAACTAAAGCGGGAAGAAAGCGTTTTCTCTACGCCCAACCCGGCGTAATAAGCAAACCCGGTGTAGTTAAAATGCGTATTGCCACCGCCTGCAGGATGAAAATCAATTCCAAACGTGCTGTCTGCCGCGCCCGCGCCCAAGGCTATATACATCGGCCAACCGGACTGAGGGGTCAAAAATACATGACCCACGGCCATATAGTTGCGTATACGGGTATGGGTTTTTAGATATAACCCGCTGGCTAAATCGGACGCGAAATACTGGTCCGCAAATGACACGCCCACCCCTACGCGCGGAGTTACAAAATAGAGGGCTTGCACTTCGCCCCCCAAGCCGGGATGGCCCAGTTTAGCGTCGTGGTGGACAGCGGCGGTTTGGTTATCCACATATACCTCACCCCACGCGGTACCCAGCTCTAAGGGCGAAAAAATCCCCCCCGCACTCAATGTAACATCCCCAGCTTCATACGCGCCGGCACACAAAGCACCACACAATAAAAAAACACACATTGCCAGTTTTACACGCATAAAAACCCTCCTTCGTGGTTATATTGTATCAGAAAACTCGCTTTTGGTAAAATATATTTATGGAATTACTCAGCCAACTCATAGATATTTTTTTACATTTAGACGTGCATTTAAACGCGTGGGCGGCCGCTGCCGGGCCGTGGCTTTACGCCGGATTATTTGCGGTTATTTTTTGTGAAACGGGCCTGGTGGTTACGCCGTTTTTACCGGGCGATTCCCTTTTGTTTGCCTGCGGAGCGTTAGCGGCCAAAACCGGGAGCGAAATTAGCTTGGGAATCTTAATTATAGTGGTGTTTACTGCTGCCGCATTGGGAGATTTTTGCAATTATGAAATTGGCAAATGGTTGGGACCGAAAGTATTTTCACGCCCTAGTAGTCGCTGGCTTAATAAAAAACACCTCTGGCAAGCTCATGCATTTTACGAAAAACACGGCGGGAAAACCATTATTTTAGCGCGTTTTATCCCCATTATCCGCACGTTTGCGCCGTTTGTGGCGGGTATTGGCAAAATGACCTACGCACGCTTTGCCTCGTACAACCTCATTGGGGCGGCCGCGTGGGTAGTGCTGTTTACGCTGGGCGGTTATTACTTTGCCGATTTACCCATTGTCAAAACCCGCTTTCACTGGGTGATTGTAGCTATTATTATTATTTCCGTCTTACCGGCGGTTTTTGAATACTGGCGCGCCCGGCAGAAACATTAGGAGATGGCGTAGAAAGTTGGGTAGGAAGTTCCACGGGCAAAATTCCTTGGGCTTGACGTTGGCCTAAAATAATTTCCCCCACGGCGCGAAGCGCCGCCGCATTTAACCCATAGGTTGCCAGTACGGTATCGGCTTGCGGATAATGCACGATATCGTAGGGATTCATTACAGAGAGTAATACCAAGTCCGGATGTTTTTCTAAAAGTAAACTAAGCACGTGTTTTTGGCTGGGATTTACCCTGTCGGCCCACTGTAAACTGGCCGCAATCACCAAATCTGCCCCATCAGCGCAGTTAAGCACACGCTGGAAGTCTTTCTCACGCGGGGTGAAGGGGGCGTTGTAAGTGCGCACGCGGTAGTTTTGCGCCAAAAACGGCTGCCCTACATGGGCCAGCTGGTCGGCAAAGCGGGCCGGAGCAAAAAACACCGTACACACGGTAGGACGCTGTTTATCCGAAGAAAAGGGAATGAGCTTCTTGCGGTTACGCACCAGCGTAACGGCCTGTTCGCTTAGCTGTGCCAGCGTTTGCTGGTAGGCCTTCTCTACCGGCGGCAACGGACGTTTAGGTTCAAATAAACCCAGTTTCTTTTTAAGTGCCAGCACACGCGTGGCCGCATCTGTTACCCGAGAGGATAGGTGTTGCGTTTGCACCTGCTCGTTAATTTGGTCAAACAATGTTATCGGTTTAATGTAGCGGCCTAAGAGTACCATATCTGCGCCGGCCGCCAAACTGCGCGCCGCACAACCCGGAATGGTACAAAATGAGGTGGCACTGCGCATATCTAAACTATCGGTTACAATCAGCCCTTTAAATCCCATTTCTTTACGCAGTAAATCCTGTAAAATAGGTTTAGAAAACGAAGCTACGTTTTTATTATCCAGTGCTGGATAAAGCACGTGACCTGTCATCACACCGGGAACACCCCGTTTAATAGCTGCGGCAAACGGAGCCAAATGGGTGCGTCTAAGCTCGGCCTTACTGGTGCGCACTACGGGTACGCTGTAGTGGGAATCTTGCTCCGTATCGCCATGACCGGGGAAGTGTTTTACAATACTTACAATCCCGGCCGCTTCAAATCCACTTATAAGCGCCAGCCCCATACGGGTTACGGTGTCTGGGTCGGAGCCGAAGCTACGCACGCCGATAATGGGGTTTTTGGGATTACTGTTTACATCTAACACCGGGGAAAAATTGATATGCACGCCTGTGCGGCGTAACTCTTGCCCGGCCAAATAAGCTAAAGCGGCGGTGTTTTCTTCGTCCTGCCCGGCTGCCAACATCATATTGGTAGGCAAATAGGAAAACCCCAACGTAATGGGTGTGTGCACCGTGCCGCCTTCGTAATCAATAGAAATGAGAAGCGGAATTTTATGCGGGGAGTTTTTCGCCCAGCTTTGTAGTTTATCAATCAGTTCACGCGTTTCTTTGAGAGAATAATTCCCCCACTGGATAAGCACGCCGCCCAGTTTGCCCTGCTCTATAGCCGGGCGTACCAGATCCGCACTGTCTATATCTACAAACGCTACCAATGTTTGGCCCAGTTGTTCCTCGGAAGATAAATCAGCCACGGCAGGGGCACCCCACAACGGGCCTATACATAGCCCAAGTAACACAGCCAAAAGCTCTCTTTTCATGCATTTACCTCCACAAATACCAACTCTGCCGGGGCAAACAAACGTAGCGGAATCCCCCAGTAAAACACACCAGACGTAACATAAAGTCTCATATCGTCTATGTAATACAGCCCGTACGAATGCGGAAAAACCATGCGTACTAAATATGTGAACGGCCACAGTTGCCCGTTGTGAGTGTGGCCGCTAAGCATGAGGTTTACCCCATGCCGGGCGGCAATATCCTCCAACAAGGGAGTGTGACTAAGTAAAATAGTGGGTTCGTCTTTGGCCAAAGGGCTCAGCACGGCGGCGACATCTTGTGCAGTTACGCCTGCGGTTTTAATATCTTTAAGCCCAGCTATTTGCACGCCGTTTGGAAGGATAACGGCCGTGTTTTCTAAAAGCGTAATACCTGCCTCTTTGAAAAAATCTTTACTATCCCCGTAGCCCACATAGTATTCGTGATTGCCCAACACACCGTAGGAGCCCAACGGGGTGTGAAGTTGTTTTAAAAGGGCGGCATATTGGGCACGGTACGGGCCGTATTCAAAAATATCGCCTAGAACTAGCAAGCCGTCAGGGCTTTCAGCCTTTATGCGCTCTATCACATGTGCAAAACGGCCCACCGAAACGCCCATCCCTAGGTGTGTATCCGAAAGAACCGCCAGTTTCAGTTTGGGTGCGCCGGGGATGTTTACACGCACATATTTGGTTTTAGGGGTACTAAATCCGCCCCAAAACGCTAAGATAAATACAACAGCTAACGTAATTAGCGTAGCTACGCCCAACCAACCGGTGGGTACGTGAAACCAGGTGAGGATTTTGCCCAAAACGGCAAACCCCGCACAAAAACAAAACGCCAAAAACACGAGGCCAAAATAAATATAAGCCACATAGTAAAGTGCGTGCCAAAACAAGCCCGTTTGGTGGGTGCGGGTAAGCGTAAAACCGGCCAGCATAAGTAACGTAGTAACCACGCTAATTAGCAGTGGCCCCCTAAAACCCAACGCCGGGAAACATTTGATAAGCCACGCCCAGGCGGCCAGCTGCATAGCAAATGCTATGGCACAAAAAATGATATAAAAAACACCCATAGTTATATTGTAAAAAATTTACGCTATGGGTGCAAAACCCCGCAAGCGACCGGGGTAGGTAATGCATACTAGAAACCTAACTGAGAACAATGAGTACCGTTACAGGTTTTTTCTCCTCCTTCAGTGATAGACAATGTCAATTGGCTTCCTCCAAACTGGGACGTAAATAGAGGAGCCCCCATTGTATATCCGTAGAAACAATGGTTTGAAGCAAAATTTACCCCCTCAAACCCAGGAGGACAATCTACATAACACCAAGAAGTAGAGCCCAGGCCTTCGCTGTATCCGGTACAAGGACCCTCCATCACTTGGTTTATGGTAAAAGATTCGGAACTGACGTCCATCCCTTCCAATTTTTTAACAGCAGCCATTTTGCGCATGTAGTCCAGGTTTGTCCATATTTCAGCCAGGCGGCTTTTGCGCACAGCTTTTTGGTATTGCGGCACGGCTACAGCTGCTAAAATACCTACAATGAGTACTACCACTAACAACTCTATGAGGGTAAACCCTCTGGTTCTGTTTTTCATAAACAGTTCTCCTTTTAGTAATTTCAATTTGCCTGCCGGAGAACCCACACAAAAACGGCTGTGCGTGCCGGCCCACTCTAAGGAACCAAACACAAACAGCCGTAGCTTGCCGATAAAATGACAAGCATTCGGCACAAAACAACGGGGTTATAAAGTCCGTCATTTTGCGCCTGAAAACGGCTGTTTTTGGCTTAGAGTGGTACCGACTAGCGGCTCCCCGTATTCTACATACGGCTCCAAAAACAGGTCAAATTGTATACATAGTATAATAAAAAAATGCCCAAATAACAACCTATCGCGCGAGTTCAAAAAAAGCTATAATAACTGTATATTTATTTGACGAGGTTTTTTGTATGACAGTTCGTGTCCGTTTTGCTCCTTCCCCAACGGGATTTTTACACATTGGCGGCGTGCGTACCGCGTTATTTAATTATTTGTTTGCCAAAAAAAATAAAGGTACCTTCCTCTTACGTATTGAAGATACCGATGAGGAACGCTCCACCCAGGCCTCTACCGATGCTATTTTTGAAGGTATGCAATGGATGCAACTCAACTGGGACGAAGGCCCCATGCCGGACGGCCAGGATAAAGGGCCCGATGCGCCGTATTACCAGGCTATCCGCGCCGATCAAGGGATTTATAAAAAATATATTGACCAACTTTTGGCCGAAGGCAAAGCTTACAAGTGCTATTGCACCGAAGAAGAACTAGAAGCTAACCGCCAAAAATGCCTGGCCGAGCACCGCCCTCCGCGCTATTCCGGCAAGTGCGCTCACCTAACGAAAGAAGAACAAGCCGCCTTGGAAGCCCAAGGGCGTAAATATGTCATTCGTTTCCGCATGCCGACCGAAGGTGACGTGGAGTGGGACGACCTCATCCGCGGCCATGTTAAATTCGCCAGTAAAGATCTCTACGACCTGGTCATCCAAAAAACCAGCGGATACCCCACGTATAATTTTGCCGTAGTAGTAGATGACCATTTGATGCGCATGACACACATCATCCGCGGAGATGACCACATTTCCAATACACCTGCGCAAATTCAAATTTACCGCGCATTAGGCTGGAAGGAACCCATTTTTGCACATCTGTCCATGATTCACGGGCCGGACGGCAAAAAACTTTCCAAACGCCACGGGGCGACCAACGTCGTAGAATTTCGCAATATGGGCTATTTGCCCGAGGCCCTAAAAAACTACCTGGCCTTGTTGGGGTGGGCAACCAGCGATTCGCAACAAATTTTTGCTCCGGGGGAGCTGGAAGAAAAGTTTGATATTGCCGGTTGCCAGCCCAGCCCGGCGGTGATGGATCCTGAGAAACTAAACTGGATGAATGGCGAATATATCCGCCAAACGCCGCTTTCGCGCCTGACCGATTTGGCTCTGCCGTTTATCAAACAAGCCGGGATTGATATTTCGGGCGTGACACGTGAACGTTTAGAAGGTATTATTGGCCTAGAGCAAGAAAA
>JAZLAA010000192.1:0-2446 GCA_045612945.1 Elusimicrobiaceae bacterium | reverse complement strand
AAAGCCGCCGCTTTTTGGCGAGCTGTATTTTTAGACATTTTTTGGTGGGCGCGCAAGGTTTCTATAAGCTGTTCCCCCACGGTTAAAACCGGATTTAAGCTGGAAGCAGGATCTTGAAAAATCATGGAAATTTTTCGCCCGCGCAGTCGGCGCAACTGAGCCGGTGGCAACGCACACAAATTTTTACCGTTATACAAAATTTGTCCCGCGGTAATATGCGCATTAGGGGGTAATAATTGTAAAAGAGAAAGTGCTTGCACGGTTTTTCCGCTGCCCGATTCTCCCACCACCGCTAATATACGCCCCGGGTATAACGCGTAGGAAAGCCCCCGCACTACTTTTACCTTCCCTCCGGGTACCATAAATGAAATATGCAAATCTTCTACTTGCAAAATGGGCTTGGGCATAGTTACATTATAGCAATTTCAAGGATACCACCCGCACACTACGGCCAAACCTCAATACTCTTTTTTGGATAGTGTACATTTGCTATACTTGTGTGTATGAGAAAATATTTGCTACTCTGCGTGGCTTGCGTGGGGTTATTAAGTGCTTGTTCCTCTTACAAAACCGTTCCTGTTACATTGCCGGATGGGTTTGTGGTGCACGCCCGCGTGGCCGATACAGACGCCAAGCGTGAAAAAGGACTGATGTTTGTAAAACACTTACCGGAAGACGAAGGGATGCTCTTTTTATTTGACCAAGAAGCCCAGCAAGTGTTTTGGATGAAAAATACACTCATTGATTTGGATATTATTTTTATGCTTAAAGACCATACGGTTTTTAATGTAGCTGAACAGGTGCCGCACTCCTACACTTATACGCCGGATATAGCCGTAGCCACTGCCCCGGGGTACGGACAATATGTGCTGGAACTGGCCGCCAAAACGGCCCAAAAACACGGAGTCGTGCCCGGTAGCAAACTAACATTTAATGCTTATGAAAAATAAACTCGCGTGGCTGATAGGAATTAGTGGGCTGGTGTTACCGGCAGTAGCGCAACCGGAAAACAGCTGGAAGGATTTACAAGCGCAAGCCAAAAAGCATCTTATCAACTTAATCCAAATTGATACTTCGGCCGCCCACCCGGACGAAATTGCCGCCGCACGCTATATTTACAAACAATTTAACAAACAAAAAATAGATTGGGATATTCTGATCCCCCAAAAAGGCCGTGCCAACTTACTGGCACTCATTAAAGGAACGGATACCACCCAAAAACCGCTTTTGTTAATTTCCCACTTAGATACCGCCAACGCCCAAGAAGGATGGACGGTTCCGCCGTTTAAGGCCGTCCAAAAAGACGGTAAAATCTATGGGTTAGGGGCTACGGATGCCAAAAACTATACCGCTGCCTATTTGGCCCTTTTTAACTGGCTGGCCAAACAACCGCAAAAACCTAAGCGCGATATTATTTTCTTAGCCACCTCCGGAGAAGAAAGCGGAAGCGAAACGGGGCTGTTATGGCTGGGGAACACGCATTGGAAAAAAATTAACCCCGGGTTTGCCCTCAATGAAGGCGGCGGCATTATTAAAGATAAAGACGGCACAGACATTGTTTTTGCCGAAGCCGCCACCAAACAATATATGGACATTAAAATTACCGCCTACGGCACCGAGGGACACCCTTCTTTGCCGGTGGCAGATAATGCGGTGTATGCGCTTTCTCAGGCGTTGGCTAAAATAGAAGCGTACAATCCGCCTGCGCGTATTATTCCGCCAACCCGAACACTACTATGGGCCATTTTGCCGCTTCAAAGTGAGGACGGTAAAACCACGCTTCGCATGCTTTTATTAGATGAAAATCCGCAAAACCGCCAAAACGCGGCCGACCTGATGGCGCAAGACCCGTTTTTTAAATCCCAATTAAAAGACACGATTATACCTACGCAGGTTTCCTCAACGGAGGATACGGGTGCCACTACCGGCACTGCCAGCGCGGTACTTAACGTGCGCTTACTGCCCGGTACCGACCCGGACGTATTTTTTGCCCAGCTACAAAATTTATTTGAAGGCGAAGAAAACATAGTGCTGGAAATTTTGGAACGCCCGCAAACGCCATCCCCTGCCGCTATGGACGGAACAGACCCGTTATTTGCCTCTATTAAGAAAACGGCCACCAAATTGGTACCGGGCGCCATTACTGTGCCCGGGTTGAGCCCCGCTTCGGGCGATAACGAATTTTTGCGTAAGTTGGGCGTAATTACCTACGGTCTGGGGCCGGATATGGACCCACTGGCCGAAAACTCTGCCCATAGTGCAGACGAATACATCCGCGAGGAAGATTTTTATAACCAGCTGGAATTTATAGCAGGCGTGGTGTTTGATTTTGCCTACGGGCAAGATTTACTGCCGCTTACGCCCCCTGCCGAACCGACTACCCAAACACCGGATGCGGAAGATTCCCGATAGAGATGTAGAGGACAACTTGATTTATTAAAAAAGA
>JAZLAA010000191.1:0-2334 GCA_045612945.1 Elusimicrobiaceae bacterium | reverse complement strand
CCCACCGTAAACGGGTTCATGAATGCCGAGCCAAACCCCACCCACGCCCCTAAAAACGGGATACTCATCCCCACCACACTGTCATACCCTAACGACAGTGCCAGCGGGATAAACATGGGGATAAACAAGAGCGTTTCTTCTTCCATGCCAAACACGGCCCCGCCCAGCGAGAAAAGCACCATACACGCCGGAATGAACCACTTTTTAAGCCGTTCCCGGCGGGAAAACACATAACTGGTGCCCAAGATAACCGCGCTGACCGTGCCGGTGCGTTCCAAAATGGTAAACACCGCCCCCGTAATAAAAATAAAAGCCACAATCGGCGCGCAACCTTCAAACCCTTTGGCCGGGGCGGTTAATACTTCGGCCGGGCCTTGCGGGTGCGAAGCTACCGTGTGGTACGAGCCGGCCACCGTATAGGTGCGGCCGTCTTTTTCTACTTTCTCATACTGTCCGGCGGGCAAAATCCAGGTAAGCCCCGCCACCAAAAGCATGATGGAAAAAATCAATCCGTAAATGTTAAGCGAGTAAGTTTTAGCCATGTTATTATTATACCAAAACCCCGTCGCCAAATATATAATTTGTAGGAAGTGCTGCGGCGCCGCAGACGTTTTCCGCCGGGCCGTTGGAGCAGCGTTTGCAGGCAGCCGGAAGCCCTTTGTAAGTGCGGGACGGTCATTACCTTTTTAAACTTTGCTAACCAAACAAACCCTTTTTATGCTATAATATAGTTGCTTAAAACCAGGCGGTTTTTGGCAACCGGGGGGCGGAGCACCCAGCGGCGTGAGCCGCGCGTTTAGAAGCGAAACGTTTTCCACCCCTGGCAGGTTCTCGGGCTTGCAATACCCTTGCGAAAAGAGCTATAGCACCCTCTTTCCAAAAGCTAGTATAGTAAATTTTGATAGTATTTGTCAAGCCCCCTAAGGGCCCAAAAAAGGCCTATAAATAACCGAGGTATTATGAATAAGTTTGAAAAAGAACTGGCCCGTTGGAATAATGGCATTTTACGCGGGGCCCAAGCAAAACTAGCGAAAGCGTTGCAAGTTTCCACCGCCACCGTAGCCCTGTGGACTACCGGCAAGCGCAACCCCTCTAAAGGGTATGTAGCCCAGATGGCCAAACTCTTTGGTTTAAGCGAAGAACAAGTACTGCGCTTGTTTTTGGCCGCCCCTTACCCGCAGGCCCCTTCCCACGCCGACGCACTACACGAAAGCACCCAAGACGCCGTTTACAATGTTGACAAAGAAACAGAGCTGCTTTCCCCCCAAAGCAACAGTGTGGCCCTGCCTTATTTAGCCAACGTGCCCGCCGGCTACCCGGAATTTGACGATGCCGACGTGATTGAATGGTGGACGTTGCCGCGCCGCTACGCCAAAGGGGCCAAGTACCTGGTGCGTTGCTGCGGCGACAGTATGCAAGGCAGTGTGGAGTACGACGATCTGTGCCTGATTAAACCCGTGAACGAATTTTTAGACGGCAAAGTAATGCTGGTCAGCACGGCCAACGGGCACGTCATTAAACGCATCCGCAAAACGGGCAACAAAATTGTGCTCTATTCGGACAATAACAAAAAATACAAAGCCTTCTCCCCGCAAGACGCACGCCCGGTGGGGCTGGTAGTACGTAAAATTACCGACGTGCAATAAAAGATTTGCCGGGGGGCTTGATTTTTTAAAATAAGTCGCTTATACTACTAAGTGCCAGACGGTAAGTGTCTTTTGGCCCGCAAGGGCGTCAAAAGAACTGCGTGCGGTGTTAGCCGTGCCTACGAAGCGGGCATGGATAGGGCCGCGGGCAGAACAAAGCGCAAAACACCCGGCAAAAAACGGAAGGTTGAAACACCGTTGCACGAGCCCGGAGCCTTGCACCTGCGGGTGTGAGGAGTTCCCCCGGGAGATGGAACCGGCAACCGCCGTTTAGGCCGGAAATGTGCGCGCCGCATCGCCAGGTAGGAAGGTATGGAAAAAGCGATTAGTTAAGTCCCTTTTGTGTGCAAACGCAAAAGGGGCTTAACTTTTTGTGTTTGTTGTTGCTGTTGCCGTTACGCCGCTATCAATAAAGTTTTATGCTGAACTTGTTTCAGCATCTTCCACGGTGCGAGCCGCACCCGCTTTTGCCGTTACGCCGTTAACGTTGCCTTAGCGAGCCGCACCCGCTTTTGCCGTTTGCCGTTAAGGTTGCCGTAGCGAGCCGTCAAAAGACGATAAAAACAGACTAGAAATTTTGCTTGTTTGAGCCACGCGAGTTAGCAAAATTTCCTGTTTTTAGTGTCTTTTGCTAGCGTGGACGACGAGCTTTTTGCGTACTTTTTGGCGACCCAAAAAGTACAAAATA
>JAZLAA010000190.1:0-6087 GCA_045612945.1 Elusimicrobiaceae bacterium | reverse complement strand
AGCCGTTACTAATGGGGCGCAAATATACGCTTACGTTAAAAGCCGGGTTGCCTGCGGCGTCAGGCACGTTGGGGATGGCGCAAGATTACGTAACTACATTTTACACCTACCCTGCCTTGCGCGTAGAAAAAACAGAAACCGCGGGCTGTTTGCCGTTTACCCCGGCCGTGCGCCTTTCTACCCCGGTGCGCTTGCAAGAACTGTGGAAACACCTGGAGGTTACCCCGGCGCAGGCCAAAGAAGCATTTAACACTACGGAGGCAGACTACGTCGGTCGGGATGTAACTAACCGCAAAACCGGAGAAGCGTATTTTGAAATGCCGATGCCCTTTATTAAACTGGCTCCCCGGCAAACAATCCAAGCTACGCTTAAGCAAGGCATGCGCGATATTTACGGCAACACACTGGCCGCAGACGTGCCTTTTGAAATTAGCAACAACGGCTATTGCCCGGCGGTAGATTTTACGGCCTCTGGTGTAGGCGTGTTGGAAAGTTATGTGCCTGTGCGCCTGCCTATTAAATTGATGAATACCCCTTCGCTTCTGATGCAAGTGGCGCGTTTTAATAAAGATAATCTCATTCCGTTTTTACAACAGCGTACGTCTTACTGTGCCCCGCAAAGCATCAAAAACCCCGTGTTTGATTCAAATTATTCCTTTTTGCGGCAACAGCCGGATAAAAACCAAAACACGTTTATTGACTTGTCCCGTTTTGAGCCTTCCGCGCGCGAAAGTGTGTTGTTCACCCAATTTAAAACCACCCGCCACGAGTGGAACGGCGAACGGGAATGTTGGATGAGTGCTACGGACAACATTACGGATGTGGGAGTTACGTTTAAAACGTCGGCCCAGTCTATTTTGTTGTGGACGACCTCCCTTAAAACAGGCCAAGCACTGGCCGGCCTAAACGTAGAACTGCGCGGCGCGGATAACCAGGTGCTTTGGACGGGCACTTCGGATGCCAACGGTTTGGTGCGCGCCCCCGGTTGGGAAGCATTAAACGCGCCTGCCGCGCGGTGGGGCCAGCCGCAGTTGTATGCCTTTATTACCAGCCCGGGCGGGGACGCAGTCGTGAGTAATTTATGGGACGACGGCCTAGAGCCGTGGCGTTTTAACATTAGTTATAGCTATTCTTCGGCTCCGCAAGGTTTAAAAGGGGTATTGTTTACCGAGCGGAATGTATATCGCCCCGGCGAAACGGTACACTTAAAAGCCGTGGTGCGTGAGCAGAAAAACGGTACCTGGAAAGTGCCCGAAAATCTAAGCGGAACCTTCACCGTGCGCAGTTCCCGCGGGGAGGAATTTTTAACTAAAACGGTTACTCTGTCCTCCACCTGGGGCACGTTTGATACTTCTTTTGAATTGCCGCAAAGTGCCTCTACCGGATATTGGGAAGCTATATTTACCCCCAAAATGGTAGGTCGGGAACCTTCCGAAATTTCTGCCTCTTTCCAGGTGCAAGCCGTTAAAGAAGCGGAGTTTAACGTGCAGCTGGAAGCAAACCAACCTGCCTATATTGCCGGCGAAGAAGCCACCTTCTCGGCTTCGGCCCAGTATTATTTTGGGGCCCCGTTAGCGGGGGCTCCTGCTAAGTGGACGTTGCGCCAAGAAAGCACCTGGTTTACCCCCAAGGGCTATGATGATTATACCTTTAACCCCTATTTCTTACGCCAGGATGATGAACAGACGGACGGCAAACTACTCCAAGATTCATCCGGCACGTTAAATGAGCGCGGGGGGTTGATGTTTCCGGCTAAAATGCCGTCTGTTTCCGTACCCAGCCGGGTATATGCGCAAATCAATGTCCAATCCCCGGCCCGGCAGGATTTGTTTAAACGGACGTCTGTTTTAGTACACCCGGCCGACTTATACTTAGGGGCCAAACCGTTAAAAGATGCGCATGAAGCCGGCCAGTCGGTGCAAGTGCAAATTGTGGCGGTCACGCCGGACGGGGTTGCTGCCCAAGCCTTTGTAGAGGCAGAGATTTACCGCGAAGAATACTACAGCGTGCGCCAAGTAGGTTTATCCGGACGGTTGGAGTGGGTGAGTGAGAAAAAACAAACCCCGCTTCCGTCGCAAAGTTTACAAGTGGGCAAAAAAGGGGCGGTGCTTACCTTTACACCCGCAGAGGCCGGTTCTTACTATATTAAGTTACGCACCAAAGATTTATTTGGTCGCACCGTGCTGGGAGGAACAGATGTGTATGTTGCAGGTAAAGGAAAGTCCTATGGCCGCCAAGCGGATGACGAACCCTTGGCGCTGACTCCTACCAAAAAAGAATATAAGCCAGGTCAAACGGCGCGCATCCGTGTGCAATCCCCGTACGAGCGGGCCCAAGCGTTGGTAACCGTAGAGCGCGAGGGGATTTTGGATGCGTGGACCACTTCTGTTTCCGGCGGGGAAGCTACCATTAAGGTTCCCATAAAAGACACCTACCTGCCCAATGTGTATGTCAGTGTTATTTTAGTGCAAGGACGCACAGCGCGGCCGGCTACCTCCAGTGCGGATTTGGGCAAGCCGCAAATCAAAGTGGGCTATACTCACCTGCCGGTAGTGCCGGAAGAAAAACGGATTGTTACTACGTTAAAAACGGATGCCAAGAATTATCAACCGGGTCAAACGGTTCGCGTACAGCTTGCCACCCGCGTCAATGGTAAAGGGGTACCGGCTGAAGTAACGCTTATGGCAGTGGACGAAGGAATACTGGCCCTAAGCACAGACCCCATGCCCGACTTGTTTAAAACCTTCTACGGCGATAAAGACCTGGGTGTATTTACGGTGGATAACCGGGCCTATGTAATTGGCCAGCGCAGTTTTGGCGAAAAAGGCGAAAACCGCGGTGGCGACGGAGCCATGATGTTGCGGGCCAGTAATAAACTGGGCGGAACGGACTTACGTTCCCGCTTTGAATTTACCCCGTACTATGAAGCTTCCGTGCATACCAACGCCAAAGGGAAGGCGGAAGTTTCTTTTGAATTGCCGGATAATTTAACGACATTTCGTTTAGTGGCTATGTCACTTACGCAGGAGGCGTTTGGCCGGACGGAGAGCCAAATTACGGTGTCTAAACCCGTGATGTTAACCCCTACGTTGCCGCAATTTGCCTACCAGGGGGACCGCTTTTCCTGTGGGGCGGTGCTCCATAATTATAAAGACGAAAAAGGCATTTTTAACGTGCAAGCCCAAGCATCAGGGGCCGTTGAGCGTATAGGGGTAAGTCAGCAAACCGTGTTTGTGCCTAAAGGCCAGTCCCGCACGGTTAACTGGACATGCCATGCTCAAGAATTAGGTAAGGCGATTCTCACGTTTACTGCCCAGGGCCGCTATACGGATGGCGTGCAACGAGAACTTACCGTTACGTTGCCGGAACAAGAGCAAACTCTTGCTTTATCCGGGGCTACCCGGCAAAGCCAAGAGGAACTGCTGGAAAAACCGTCTTCCCTGCGTACAGATGCCCCCAACCGTTTGCGTATCGAGTTGGCTTCTACGGCACTGTTGCAACTGAAGGGAGCGGTGGAATATCTGTTAACCTACCCGCATACTTGTTTGGAACAGCAACTTTCTAAAATAGCACCTCTTGTTAGTGCCAAGGATTTAGTGAAAGATTTTAACTTGCTTTCAGAGCCCCAGCTTACCCGCCAAGCACAGGATGTTTTAAACCGCTTGCCAGACTATCAGCACCAAAGCGGTGGGTTAAGTTACTGGCCGGGTGCTTGGCCGGACCCGTACGTTACCGCGTATGCGCTGGATATGGCCCATCAGGCCAAGGCGGCCGGATTTACGGTGCCTACCCAAACGCTGGACAAAGCCCTTACCTGGCTGGAAAGTGCTTTCCAAAACCAGACGCGCCGGGCTTACCTTTATTCGTTACGTGAAACGGACACCGCCCGTGCTTATGCATCGTATGTGCTGGCTTTGTACGGTAAAAATACGGACAGTTTATTTAACACGCTTTATGCCAAACGGATAGATTTATCCCCAACTGCGGTGTCTTATTTGCTGCAAGCGGCTCATGCGGCGGGGCGTAAGGCTTCGGTGCAAGAGGCTTTGGCCCAGCAACTGCTTAATAAACTGGTTTACACCCCGCAATTTGCGTATGTGGAAGGGGAAAATTTACCTTGGTTGCACGGTAGCAGTGTAGGGGCTACCGCCCACGCTTTGTATGCGTTAGAATATGCCGGGCTGGCCCCCCAAAATGACTATCAGCTGGCTACGTGGTTGCTTAGCCAATTAAACGCCCAAGGCCGTTGGCAAAACACCTATACTAATGCGGTCGTGTTGCGTGCCTTATATGCATACTACCAAAAGCGGGAGCAAGAGGTGCCCAACTTTACGGCCCAAGTAAACCAAGGGGGAAATCCCTTGGCAACGGCAACCTTCCGCGGGCGCAGTACGGATGAAGTGACGGCCGATATCCCGTTTGCCCGGCTTTATGCGGCCGGGCCGCAGACCCGTTTGACGTTTACCAAGCAGGGGGAAGGAACTTTGTACTTTGTTGCCCAGCAACGCTATACGCCCCGTGCCTATGACACGGCCGCAGATAGTGGGATGACTCTTTCCCGTACCCTAACTACCATAGACGGGCAACCTGTTTCTAAGGTAAAGGAGGGCGAGCGTTATAAAATTACATTACACGTGAAAACTGCCGTTGCCCGCACTTTTGTAGTGGCGCAAGATTTTATTCCGGCCGGGTTCTCTATCGTAAACACGCAGCTTAACGCACAGGCGTCAGAACAAGAGGAACAAGCGCTGTCCAAAGATAATTGCTTTGGGCATAACGAAGTGTACCAGAACCGGATTGCCGCCTTTGCCGATGAACTCCCTGCGGGGGAACATACGTTTAGCTATTTAGTAACCGCTATATCGGCGGGCACCTACACGTATCCGGCCGCTTGGGTAAGCCAAATGTATGACCCGGCGGTTTTTGGCCGCACGGCTACCGATACGCTTATTATTGAGTGATGCTTCGTTTTTGGGCACTAGGTTTATTAGTTTTGCTCCCCGGTGTATGGGCCGGGGCGCAAGTGCCGTCTGTGCAACTGTATGACCGGGTGGGGGTGCCGATGCGCGGTTTATTTTCAGCCGGGCAAAGGGATTACCAGCCCGTTTCTTTAGACCAAATTTCTCCGTGGCTACTGAGCGCCGTAGTAGCGGCGGAAGATAAACGTTTTTATACGCACGCAGGGGTGGATGCCCAAGCCTTGTTGCGGGCGGTTTGGCAAAATGCCACGCAAGGCAAAGTGGTTTCCGGGGCGTCCACCATTACCCAACAGCTTGCACGTACCCTTTCGCCGCGGCCCAAAACCTTGTGGGGTAAAACACAGGAGGCCTGGCAAGCCCTCGTCTTAGAACGCAAATATACCAAAGAAGAAATTTTGGAAGATTATTTAAACCGCTTGGAGTTTGGGCACTTAACCCAAGGGGTACAAGCGGCCAGCCGGTTTTATTTTGGGGTGGATGCCGCAGAGGTGTCGCTTTCCCAAGCCGCTTTTTTGGCGGGGCTTCTAAAATCTCCCACCTATTACAATCCGCATAAACATTTTGGCCGTGCCTTAAAACGGCGGGATTATGTACTTAACCAGCTCTATACACAGGGTTGGATTGATGAAGAAATCTACACGCTGGCGCGTGAAGAAACCCTTACGCTTCGCGCGCCTACGCGTCCTTTTCAAGCCCCTCATTTTGTGCAACTGTTGCAAGCCTATTTACCTGCACAAGAAACCGCGGTTTACACCACCCTGGATGCCTCTTTGCAAGCCCGTGTGGAAGACATTATCCAAAACCAACTTACCCGCTTACAAACCCGCCACGTTACTAATGCGGCGGCTGTAGTGCTGGATAACGCTACCGGGGAAGTGTTGGCTTATGTGGGCTCGGCTGATTTTAAAGACGTGCGCCATAGCGGCCAGGTGGACGGGGTGCGTGCATTACGTCAGCCGGGGTCTGCTTTGAAACCGTTTGTTTATGGGGCGGCACTGGAGCAGGGGGTTTTGCTCCCTTCCTCGCTGTTAGATGACCGTGATACCTTTTTTGAAGGTGGTTTCCGCCCGCGTAATTATGATGAACAGTTTCACGGTCCGGTTTCGCT
>JAZLAA010000189.1:0-6727 GCA_045612945.1 Elusimicrobiaceae bacterium | reverse complement strand
AACCACTCCCTTATTTGCACAGGTGTAATAGGCGGCACAGACCCCCCGTCGTTACTCTACCGTCACGCTTTTAGCCAAATTGCGCGGCTGGTCAATATCACAACCCAAGCGTTTAGCAATCCAGTACGCTAAAAATTGAAGAGGCACCACATTTAAAATGGGCTGTAAAAGTTCGTTGGTGGTGGGAACCACAATCACTTTATCAGCTACGCCCTTGGCCTGTTTTTCACCCGCACGGGTAGTGATAGCCACTACATACGCCCCACGGGCACGGCACTCTTGGCAAGCAGAAAGCATTTTTTCAAATAGCCCGTCCGCCGGCATCAGCACAAACACAGGGGTTCCTTTATCAATCACAGAAATAGGTCCGTGCTTAATCTCTCCAGCGGCAAAACCTTCGGCACTGCGGTAAGAAACTTCTTTGAGTTTGAGTGCTCCTTCCAAAGCAATCGGGAAATTGACGTTTCTTCCCAAGAAAATAAAACGCTCTGCTTTATAAATCTTACGCGTTAAATGGCGTACGTCATACTCCAACTTCACAACTTCTGCCATATCTTTGGGCAAGCGTACCAGCTCTTTAGCATATTTTTCAAAATCTGCCTCACTGGTGTGCCCGTTCGCTTTGCCCAAACAAAGCGCCAATGCAAACAAAGAGGTAATTTGGCTGGTAAACGCCTTGGTGGAAGCCACGCTGATCTCCGGCCCACAATGGGTAAAGAAGGTGCTATCGCACACGCGGGTTAGCGTGGAACCCAACACATTACAAATAGCTAACGTTTGAAAACCCAGTTTTTTGGCTTTCTTTATAGCACCAATGGTGTCGGCCGTTTCACCGGATTGGCTAATAGCTATAGCTAAAGTGCGCTCAAAGGGAGGAATGGTGCGGTATTTGTATTCGCTGGCCAAATCCACACTGACCGGAAGCCCCGCCAATTGCTCTAAATAATACTTACCCACCAGCCCAGCATGGTAAGCGGTACCACAAGCAATAATATGAATGTTGCGAAGGGCACGAATCGCCTTCGTATCCAAGCCTAAAATTTTGGCAAAATCAGTTCTAGCGGTGCGCAAGGTATCTTCCAGCGCTTGGGGCTGATCGTAAATTTCTTTAATCATGAAATGGGGATATCCCCCCTTTTCAGCCGTTTTCTGATCCCATGAAATTTTGGTAACTTTTCCTTTTTTTTCCTTTCCATTGCTACCCAACAACGTAACCCCAGTTTCGCGCAAAATGACCATCTCTCCGTCTTCCAAGAAAAGAACTTTATTGGTATGTTGTAAAAAAGCAGGAACATCCGAGGCTAAAAAATTTTCTTTTTTACCTAGCCCTACTACTAACGGACTTTGGTTTTTAACACCCACTAACATCCCCGGCGTTTGCGCCCATAACACGCCAATAGCAAACGCTCCGGAAATTTCTACATTGGTTTTTTGCACGGCTTTGATTAGTTTTTCTTCATTCGTAGAGGCACGAGTATGTTTTAAGTTTTCTTCAATCAAATGGGCAATCACCTCGGTATCTGTTTCGCTTTGAAAGCGATGCCCCAATTTTTGCAATTTATCACGAAGGGTAAGGTAATTTTCAATAATCCCGTTATGCACTACTACCAGTTCACCGGAGCAATCCCGGTGCGGGTGTGAATTTTCTTCACTGGGTTTACCGTGGGTAGCCCAGCGTGTATGCCCCAGCCCGGTATTACCTTGTGGGTTAACCATAAGGGCCGCTTTCTCCAGTTCGGTCACTTTGCCTACGGCACGAACTGTTTTAACGGTATGGTCTTGCAAAATAGAGATACCAGCCGAATCATATCCACGATATTCCAACTTTTTAAGCCCGTCTATAATAAAAGGAACGCTGTTTTTATCGCCTACATATCCAATAATACCGCACATAATTGGCTCCTATAACAAACTTTTCATATCTTCCACAGCAGACGGAAGCCCCGTAAATAATGCCCGAGCAATGATAGCAAACCCAATGTTTAAGCAACTCATTCCGTCAATGTCTGCTACCGCCAATACATTGTGGTAGTTCAAGCCGTGCCCAGCATGCACACCTAATCCTAGTTCCTGTGCCAATAGGGCAGAGAGCGAGAGGTCCTCTAGCAGCTTGCGGGATTTACGGGCATTTTTTTCTTCGCTATACGCGCGGGTGCATAATTCCACCATGTCCGCTCCGGTCCGTGCGGCGGCACGGATATCAGCCGGCACCGGATTTACAAATAAACTGACCAAAATGTGTTTTTTATGCAAAGCGGCCACCAGTTGCTTAAGCCGCCGCTCTACCGCTGGGGTAAAATTTAGACCGCCGGTTGTAGTTACTTCCCCCGGCAATTCCGGCACCAAACACACAGAAAAAGGTTTATATTTTAATACCGCTTTTTCAGCCTGCGTAGCAAGCGAACACTCTACATGTATTTTTTTGGGAAATAGCTTACATAAGCGAGCCACATCTTGCCCACAAATATGGCGCTCATCCTTGCGTAAATGCACTACAATATAGTCCGCCCCGGCCGCCAAACACACCGCCGCCGCATCTAACGGGTCCGGCCGCTGGGCGCGACGGGCCTGACGCAACGTGGCCACATGGTCTATATTTACACCTAATTTTAAAGTCATTTAAGTACCTCCGTTTTTTGTTGGTACAATTTTTCTACTTCTTCAAGCACACGGTTAACCATTTGCTCTTCCTGTCCTTCTACTAAAATACGCAACTTTGGCTCCGTACCGCTGTAGCGTACCACCACACGGCCTTTGCCATTCATAGATTTTTCCAGCTTGGCTACTTCCGGCAAAAAACCATCCAAACTTTCCAGGGGTGGTTTAGAAGACACCGGCACCGCTTTTAATTTGCTGGGGTATTTGCGCCATTGGTCTAAAAACCAACTGGTAGGCTTACCAGATTTTTTTACAAACTGCAAAAATTGCAAGGCAGACAAAATACCATCCCCGGTATTGCTGTAACGACGGAAAATAATATGGCCGGAAGTTTCCCCACCAATAGATAAATTCTCCCGTTCCAACGCTTCGGACACGTATTTATCCCCCACAGTGGTCAGTTCTACCTCTACACCGTTTTCTTTTAAATAATTGATGCACCCCAAATTGGCCATTACGGTTAGCACCGCTTTGTTACGAGCTAAAGAGCCTTCTTGCTTCATGCATAAAGCCGAAGCAGCAATAATGTTATCCCCATCTAATTGGCGCCCCTGTTCATCCGAAGCAATCACACGGTCCGCGTCGCCATCAAAACTAAATCCGGCGAATGCTTGCTCCCGCACGGTAAGGCGTTGCATGAATCCCGTGTGCAGGGCCCCTATGTCCTTATTGATATTAGTACCATCAGGCTTGGCTCCGGTAACAGTAACTTGCATACCTAACCCAGCGAATACATTCGCCGCCACTTTATAGCTGGCCCCATTGGCACAATCCAACACAATTTTGGTACCTTTTAACAAGGCACCGTCTACCGTGGACATTAAAAACTGTTCGTACTGACGCACTAAACTTTCATCCAACGTAAACTTACCCGCAGGGGCCGGCACTGTTTGTAATGCATCCACCTGCTCTTCAATAGCGCGCTCTAATTCTTCGGGCAATTTGGTTCCCGTATTGGTAAAAAATTTAATCCCGTTAAACTCGGCCGGGTTATGACTGGCCGAAATCACTACGCCACACAGACTGCCTGTTTTTTTAACTAAATACGCCACCGCCGGGGTCGGGGCAATCCCTACGCTGATTACATCCACGCCACTGGCGCGAATGCCTTTCTCCAAGGCAGCCAAAATACCGGGGCCGGAGGCGCGGGAATCCTGAGCAATAATAACTTGCGTTTTTAATTGCCGGTCATTGGACTCCCGGCACAACGTATGAAGCGCCGCATACCCCAGTTTGGTAATAAAATCTTCCACCAACGGGAACTGGCCTGCTACCGCCCGGATACCATCTGTTCCAAAATACTTTCCCATAAATTCCTCTCTTGCTGTCGTATAAGAAATGGTTTGTTAGTGTGCTTGTGTCGGTTCGTCAAATAATTCGCCTTGAGTGGCCGACGCGGTGGCAGGTTGCACCTCGCGAGCTAATTCATCGGCGGCCTGCTGGGCTGTTTGCGGCACCGGGGCCGGCTTTGGAGCCAAGCCCAAAATTTCGTCAATCTCCTTCGCCTCCACCACCTCTTTTTCCAGTAGCACCGCTACCAACTTATCAAACGCTTGGCGGTGGGTAGCAACAATTTCTTTGGCACGGGCATACGCCGTGTGAATAAGCCCCATAATCTCTTCATCAATGGTTTTAGCCAACTCTTGGGAGTAAGTAGTATGGCGGGATAAATCACGCCCTAAAAATACTTCCCCGTCCTGCGAACTAGGCAACGCAATAGGGCCCAGTTTTTCGCTCATTCCCAACTCCATGACCATTTTACGTGCATAAGACATAGCTTTGTTTAAGTCGTCGCTGGCGCCGGAGGTAATTTCGCCAAATACAATTTCTTCGGCCCCGCGTCCGGCCAACAAAATACACAAACGGTCTTTAAATTCGGATTTACTGACCAAGAAGCGATCTTCCTGCGGTAACTGGAGCGTATATCCCAGGGCTTGCCCCCGCGGGATGATGGACACTTTATGTACCGGGTCGGAATGGTCGGTCAAGCGGGCCACCAAAGTATGCCCTACTTCGTGCGCGGCAATCACTTGTAGCTCATGCTTAGACATGATGCGGCTTTTCTTTTGCGGTCCGGCAATTACGCGCTCAATGGCTTCTTCCATATCCACGGGCTCCACCGCTTCTTTATCGGCACGGGCAGCCAAAAGGGCGGCCTCGTTCACCACGTTGGCTAAATCCGCCCCTACAAAACCGGGAGTTCCTTTGGCAATAATTTTTAAATCCACGGCTTCGCCCAGTTTCACTTTTTTCGCATGTACTTTTAAAATTTCCTCGCGGCCTTTTAAGTCCGGCGCAGGCACCGAAATATGCCGGTCAAAGCGACCAGGACGCACAAGCGCCGGGTCTAACACGTCCGGACGGTTAGTGGAGGCCATTAAAATAATGCCTTGTTTACTTTCAAAACCGTCCAGCTCAATGAGCAGTTGGTTTAAGGTTTGTTCCCGTTCATCGTGCCCTCCGCCAATACCGGCGAAACGGCGGCGGCCCACCGCATCTAACTCATCAATAAAAATAATAGCTGGGGAGTTCTTTTTAGCTTGGTCAAACAAATCACGCACGCGCGCAGCGCCTACCCCTACAAACATTTCTACAAATTCCGAAGCAGAAGCTGAAAAGAAGGCCACGCCCGCTTCGCCGGCTACCGCCTTGGCTAACAGTGTCTTACCCGTACCGGGCGCCCCGTAAAGCAACACTCCCTTAGGCAATTTTCCCCCCAACTTTTGAAATTTCTTGGGGTTTTTTAAGAATTTAATAACGTCTTGCAATTCTTCTTTGGCTTCGTCGCACCCGGCTACGTCTTTAAACGTAACCGTTTGTTGGGACGGGTCTTGCATTTTGGCTTTAGAACGTGCAAAGCTCATGGCACTTTTACCATCGCTGCGTTGAGGACGCAGGAAAATAAACCACCACAGCCCAATTAAAAGCACTATCCACAATACATTAAATAGCACATTCCCCACCCAGCTGTTGTCTTTCTCGGCCTTATAGGAAATGTTGGCGGCGGAAAGCTCCTTGACTAAATCCGGGTCAGCCATACGAACGGTTTTAAACGGCAAAAACTGTCCTTCGGCATTTTTATAGAAACCGGAAATAATTTCCGGGGCTACCGTTAAATCTTTTACCTCTGCGGCCGTAACTTTTTGCTTGAACTCGGAATAGTTTAAGGTACTGGTTTTAACACCCGGGCGGTTAAAGAGCACAACCATCAGCACAAACGCGGCAATCCACCCCAGGATTTGACCCACCGAAATAACCCGGCGGTTTTTAGGATATTTTGTATTCTTCATTATTTTTTAAAGACCCCTATATACGGCAAATTGCGGTACAGCTCGTTATAGTCTAAGCCATAACCAATCACAAACTCATTTTCCACTGTAAAACCCACATATTTGGGATGGATATCCGCCTTGCGGTTGCACGGTTTATCCAACAAACAGCAAATTTCCAAGCTGGCAGCCCCGCGCGAGCGTAGGTTTGCCATCAAGTATTCCAATGTAAGACCGGTATCCACAATATCTTCCACTACAACGACGTGGCGGCCTTTAATACTTTCGCGCAGATCCAACATGGTGCGCACTTGGCCGGTACTGGATGTACCAGAATACGAAGACAGGCACATAAAATCCATATTACAATCCACGCTGATTTCTTTCATCAAGTCCGAATAAAACAAAATACATCCGCGTAAAATACCTACAAACAGCGGCATTTTACCCCGGTAATCAGCTGAAATCTGACGGCCCAGCTCCGCTACGCGGGTGGCCAGTTGTTCTTGCGAAAATAAAATACGTTCCAAAACGGGTGTTTCGGGCATATGTCCTCCATAGTAGCGTATATATAAAAGGATAGCTTTTTTAAACTACAAACACAACCTCTGTGCAAGCCAAAACAAAATGTCCATCCCCCGCCAAAATAGAGTGGCTTGTTTTTCACAGGTAAGTTTATTATACTAAGAGTACAATTTAATCTGTTTTTGGAACCGTATGTGGAATACGGGCACTTGGTAAACAAGTACACCGAAACGCCAAAAACAGCCGATATAAGCACAACGTAAACGGACTAATTA
>JAZLAA010000188.1:0-5566 GCA_045612945.1 Elusimicrobiaceae bacterium | reverse complement strand
TCTGCCTGCAGGGTGCGTTGCCCGTCAGACAAGACGGCATGGCCATCCAGATGAACAAAGTTTTCCAGTTGTTTGAAAGTGGCTTTATCCGCTTGGAAAGTTTGGAGGCCTTCGGGAGTGGTGCGCTGGGCCTCTACGTGGCCGGATAACACGAATACTTGGTTAGCTACGTCAAAGCGAACCTGCTTGGCGCGGGCGGTGACGGTTTGAGTATCGTCGGTTAATTTAAGGCGTACCGGATTTTTGGAAGTGGATTTCAAAGTGCCTTTTTGGGTTTGGTAGTTATAGGAGCCGGTATCGGCCCAGGCCTCGTACGTGGGGCCTTGCGGGGTGCGCTGACGCAGATATACACGGCCCGAGGCGCTAAACGTATTGTTTTTGCGGTCCGAAAGGGCATAGTCGGCCTCAAAGGCGTAGGCGCCGTTATCGTAAGAGACGTTGCCGATAAATTCTTCTTGCTCTTTGTCTTTGTACAGGACCCACTCATCACTTTTTACCAACCCACCCAAGGCTTCCGGTACGGAGGTGGCGGCTTTTTTCTTGGCGTTTAGGGAGGCTTTTTTTTGTGCTACTGTTTTTTTAGGTTTAACGGGGCTATGTTCTACGTTGGGTACAGCCGTGGTACGGCAGGCACACAGCGCGCCGGCTAACACCAAACACAACGCAAAGGAGCGGGTTTTCATGGGGTTTTCCTCTTAAATTCCTGCGCGGAAACAGGTAAACGGGTGGTATGTTTTTTAAGCACAATTTTAGTTAATTTGGCGTTGGTTTCTATCCCGTTTTTGGCAATTGATTTGGCCGAGCCGCGGGTAATGACCGTGCGCGTATCCGACCAAATGCGGTCTTTTTTAATATCATAAAAAAATTCAGGGGCGGTTAAGACGGCTTGCTCCGTGAGCGACTCTAAGTGTGCATTGCCTTCAATACTTACCAGCTGTTTTTCATAGTTAAACGTGCCGATATCGCCCGACACAAACGCGCTGTCTTTGCCGTCTTCTTGCAAGGTAAGTCGGGGGTTTTTTAAGGTGGCGCGCTGCAAGTTTTCAAAGTCGGCCGCGTCGGCCTGTAAGACCCATTGTTTTTGGTTGGATTTGGAAGAAAAAATAGAAATTTGGGTAGCGACTTGGCTGTCGCCTTCTTCTAGGGGGGCCGTTTGAGAACCGCCGCAAGCCGCCACAAACCCCGCTAGCAGTAGCCAGCTCATACATCTGAAAAAGTTGGGAAAAGCGGTTATTTCCATGGGGTAGTTCCTGCGGCGGGTATGTGAGGTTGGTAGGGGGCCGGCAAACGGGCCGTTGTATAACATAAAATGCCGTAAACCGCCAAACACAAGGCCCCCAGTATCCCCAGGGTAACCAGGTGCCATTTAAGAGAAGGTTTCCAAGCGGTTTGCGGCATAGTTATTTAAATTTTTTAACCACGCGGTCAATGGCGCAAAGTTCTTTGACCATTTTAGACGTGAGTGTGAAATCCAAAGAGTTGGGCCCATCCGACAGCGCGGTATCGGGCGTGGGGTGTGCTTCAAAAAACACGCCGGCAATCCCCAGCGCGGTGGCGGCTTTGGCCAATACGGGGGCCAAGCGGCGGTTACCGCCGGTAGCATTGCCCAGCGCGCCCGGTTTTTGTACGGAATGGGTGGCATCAAAAATAACCGGGTAGCCAAATTGCTTCATAATTTCCAGCGAGCGCATATCCACCACCAAATCGCCGTAACCGAAGCTGGATCCACGCTCGGTCAATAAAATGTTACGGTTGCCGCGGGATTCAATTTTCTTAATAATTTGTTCCATGGCACCGGGAGCTAAAAATTGGCCCTTTTTGACGTTGACGGCTTTGCCGGTATCGGCGCAGGCCAGCACCAAGTCGGTCTGGCGGCACAGAAACGCCGGGATTTGTAAAATATCGGCCACTTGGGCGGCTTCTTCGGCTTGCCAGGGTTCGTGCACATCCACCACGGCGGGCAACCCGGTTTGTTTTTTGGCTTTGGCTAAAACAGCTAAGCCTTGGGTAAGCCCCGGTCCTCGGAAGGCACTGAGTGAGGTGCGGTTGGCTTTGTCAAACGAGGCCTTCAAAATGAAAGGGTGTTTGGTAGGAGTGATAATTGATTTTAGTTTCTGGGCCGTTGTTAAATAATGTTTTTCACTCTCAATGACACAGGTGCCGGCCATAAACGCCAACGGGCGCGTGTTGGATAACGAATAAAAACCGATTTTAACTGTTTTTTGCATATCTACATCATAGCAATTTCTGCCATTTTGCCGCAAGATTTGATATACTGTAAAAAAATAACAAGGAGAATGATATGAAAGGTTTTTCACTCATAGAACTGCTAACGGTAGTTATTATTGTAGGTATTTTGGCTGCGGTAGCCATGCCGCAATACCAAAAAGCCATTGAAAAATCCCGCGTGACGGAGGCGCTTTCCTTGGGGCGCAGTATAGTGGACTCACAAAACCGGGCGTTGGAGGGGTTTATAGGAGTGGCGGAGCTGAATTCGCGCGAGTGGCTGGATATTCAATTGCCAGGCGGCTCGTGGAGTACGGACACTACATTTAATACTAAAAATTTTTCTTATACATTGCAGACGGACGGGGTGTTTATTAGCCGTAGCGGTGGAAATATATCGTATAACTTGAGATTGTACAATAATGAAGGCAATGGTGAGGACTATTGCAGCGGAACAATATGTAGCTCCTTTGCGGGGATGGGATTAAAGGATACGGCAGCTTACTAACGATTTGTTGTAGAAAAACGCCCCTTTATAGAGCCTTTAGCCAGGGCTTTATAAAGGGGCGGTTGTTATTTATACCATTTTTTATTATACTATGAATACAATTTAATCTGTTTTTGGAAACGTATGCAGAATACGTAGGCTTTTGGGAACCCAAAAGTTTTATTCGGTCCAAAAATAGCCGACTCAGGTACACAACTGGGCTAGGTCGCTCCTGCCGGGTTGTGTACTTAGTGTTTCCCACTTTTATAAGTGGGAAACCACGGCTGTTATGCTTAAGTTCACCGAATAAAACTGGGCAGTAATAGCCGTTTTTGTGTGGGTTTCATAAACGGTTAAATTGAAATTAACTACAAGGAGATGTTTATGAAAAACACAAAGCGAGGGTTTACCCTCATAGAGTTGTTGGTAGTAGTGCTCATAGTGGGTATATTAGCGGCCGTAGCTATGCCGCAATATACCAAAGCCGTAGAAAAAAGCCGGCTAACCGAAGTATGGAGTACGCTGGGCAGTTTACGCCAAGCGGCGGCGGTAGCCATGATGACCCCGGAAACAAGCATTCCCGCTTCGCAGGTAACCAGCTGGAATCCCAAATATTTGGATGTGTCTATTGAAACGTGCACGGGTGGATCTGCCCGACAGTGTTGGATAAATTGTCCCTCTGCGCGGTGGTCTTCGTGTTTTTATGATATAGAGGGCGAGGCCAATAATCCCATTGTTTTTTTTAGAGGGGAATTTACGGTTCCCACAACCGGGGATAGAGAAGCAATTAAATTGGGGCTAGACCAAAATGGCCGTTTCTGCGAAAATGCTTGTGGAGGGGTTGCTGCCGCTTGTGCATACTTTGGTGTAGAATAGCAAACTGGTCTTCCCCCATTTGTCCTGGGGGAAGACAGAAAATACTTTACAAGAACTGCTGGAATTTCTATAATCTAAATACATGGGCGAGTGGCGGAATGGCAGACGCGTACGGCTCAGGACCGTATGGACGAAAGTCCTTAAGGGTTCAACTCCCTTCCCGCCCATTTCTTTTTTTGGAAATCATCTATGCGAAAGTATGGCTATAAGCGTCCGACGGCAACTCTTTTGGTAAGAAGACCCCGCCCGGTTCGTCGCTATAAAAGGCCATCCTTATTTTTTAAGTTTTTGACGCGTTTCTTTCTGCTGTTGGTTATAGGAGGAGGCGCGTTTTTTGCGCTTCGCTACGGGTGGCAGGTGTTTAGCCGGGCCCAAATTACCAACTGGCAGGTAAAAAAGGTGGTAATTGCGGGCGTAAATGCCCAACAAACCCAAGAAATTTCGGCGTTAGCGGCCCCCTTTGAGGGAAAACCTTTTTCTTCTACGCAGGCAAATCAACTGCGTGGGGAAATAGTTAAACAATACCCCATGCTTAAAAATGTGTCGGTTTCGCGGGGGTTACTATCGGGTAAATTAAAAATTTCTGCTCGCCCGCGTGAGCCTATGGCGCGCCTGGTGTTGCCCACAGGGTCCCCCTTGTATTTAGACAAAGACAATTTTGTGTATGCAGACCCGGCGGGGCCGCAAGCCATTTTGCAGGTTAAACTTTTGGGGGAGGTGCCTGAACAGTTGCCCGCCACTTTTGTGGAGCAAATACAGCATGTGTTACGGCTGAAAAAGGAGCTCCCTTTTGAGGCACTGGAACTGGATACCACCGCCAACACCGTTACTTTGCGCCTGCCGGATAAAAGTATCATTCGTTTTGGCCCGGCGCAGGATTTAAAGGCTAAAGCGGCCCGGGCCGTGCAAATCCGTAACATTGCAGACGGTAAATATGCCGCCTCTTTCACGCTGGACTTTA
The DNA here is from genome assembly GCA_045612945.1 of Elusimicrobiaceae bacterium. Taxonomy (GTDB): domain Bacteria; phylum Elusimicrobiota; class Elusimicrobia; order Elusimicrobiales; family Elusimicrobiaceae; genus Avelusimicrobium. Next base: position 1,016 of record JAZLAA010000188.1, on the reverse strand, counting down.
CATTTTTTGACTATGGAAAAGTTTTTTTAACACAGAACGCTCGTTAAATTTTATAATAGAGGGAGACCCTTTAAAGGATTTATTATGGCAAAAACAGATTTGATAGTTGGTTTAGATGTAGGCAGCGGCAAGCTAACCGCTGTAGCAGCCGCTTATGATGCGGATACCCATACTTTGCAGGTGTTGACGGGGCGCAGTATGCCGTGCCGCGGACTTCGCGGCGGAATGGTAACCGATATACGTGAAACCTCCAACGCGGTTACGATGCTTTTAAACGGGATTGAGCGCGAGTGTAATGAACAAATTGGGCAGTTGTTTGTGGGGGTGCGCGGGTCGCACATTGAATCGTTTTGTAGTCATGGAACGTACAACATTTCTCACCCGGATCGGGAAATTTCACAAGAAGATATGCGTTTGACGATTGAAAACGCCAAATCGGTACCCATCAAAAACGATAACGAAATTATTAGCGTTATTACGCAGGGATACAGTGTGGACAAACAGCGCGGGATCCAAAATCCGGAAGGGATGGAAGGATCCTTGCTGGAAGTGGATGTGCAAATTATTACGGGGGCATCTTCCCATTTGAACAATTTAGCTAAAGCCATTCAGCGGCCCGGATTTCGCATGGAGGGCACGTTTTACGGGCTGGTGCCGTTGGGTGATGCGGTGCTGTTGCAAGATGAAAAAGAAAACGGCGTGATGCTGTTGGATTTTGGCGGCGAAACGCTTTCTGTGGGTGTATATGCCGGCGGGGCGATGCGTTTTACGTGTGATATCCCCTACGGGTGTGATATTTTAACCAGTGATTTGTCCAGTTATTTAAGCACGTCGCGCAAGGCGGCTAAAGAAATTAAAGAAAAATACGGGGTCATTCACCCCGGGTTTTTGAAAAATGAACAAGAAATCCAAGTGCCGCTTTTAGACGGCAGCGATACGCGCACCGTGAAAAATGTGGAAATTTTGGACTGCTTGCAACCGCGTATGGAAGAACTGTTAGAACAAGTGGAACATTA
>JAZLAA010000187.1:0-7834 GCA_045612945.1 Elusimicrobiaceae bacterium | reverse complement strand
CTTTTTTTTCGGCGTTTTTTATGCCGGGCGTGAATTTTAACAGCTGTTTTTTGGCCCCTTCCAGCGTAAGTTTATGCTTGTAAATAAGGTCTTTAATTTTAAGAATGGTATATACGTCCGCCCGGCTGTAGCGGCGGTGTCCGCTGGGCAAGCGCACGGGGCGGATTAAATTAAATTCAGCTTCCCAGTAACGCACCGAGTAGGCCGGCACACCGGTAATGCGCCGAACGTCGCCGATAGAAAAGTAGTCTTTTGTTTCCAGTTCTTCTAATCCCATGGGGGTATTATAGCATTTTGTAGGGTAGCGCAAGGCATTGAAAAGCAACCGTTTTTTTATTATACTATGGGTACAATTTTATCTGTTTTTGGAACCGTATGCGGAATACGGAGCACTTTTGTAAAAAAGTACTCGTTCTCTCCAAAAACAGCCGATTAGGCACAAGACAAGCGGACTAATTACCCGCTGGTTTTGTGCCGAATGTTTATCGTTTTGCGATAAGCTACGGCTGTTTTGTGTAGGTGCTGAGAACGAGTCCTATGCAAGGTGGCCGTTTTTATGTGGGTTTCATAAACAATGAAATTGAAATTAAACAGTGAGGAAATAGTTATGAAAAACACAAACCGGGGGTTTACCCTTATTGAGTTGTTAGTAGTAGTGCTAATAGTAGGTATATTAGCCGCGGTAGCCATGCCGCAGTACCAAAAAGCGGTGGAAAAGAGCCACCAAGCCGAGGTATGGGCCACCTTAAAAGCCATCAATGATGCCCTAGAAGTAGCCCGGCTGGGAGGAAAATCAGTATCTGGCATGCATTGGGGGGACTTAGATGTAGTACCGCCAGGTGCGAACCCAGAGGTGGGACTAGGAGCGGGAGGATATTATTTAAATAATTGGGAATATCGCTATGAACCCAATGCGGGGGAGATTGTTGTGGCAACGCATACTGTCGAGCCCTATTATGGACTAGTCTTAACACTGGATGGGAACCGCTATTGTTGTGCGGCGAATAGTTCCATGTGCACCAAAGTAGGGTTGCCTCCGCTAAGTACTACGGCTGCTTTTACGGGGGGAGGAAGTAACCCTTGTTTCTTAATTAACTAGTTATAAATACACCCCCGCTTAACTAGCGGGGGTGTTCACATCTATTAAACCAACTTATTTATTTTTGTGTTTGACGGGTTCGCCGTAATACGCTTTTAGGTACAGCTCTTTGATTTCACTAATCAAAGGATAGCGCGCGTTGCCGCCGGTGCACTGGTCGTCAAACGCCAGTTCGGACAGTTTATCCAAGTTGGCCAAAAACTCACTCTCCGGGATGCCGTACTCTTTAATAGATTTGGGGATGTTTAACTTGTGTTTCAAGTCTTCCACCATATCAATTAATTTTTGCACTTTGGCATCTTTATCGTCACCCAGTTTGTGGCCGGGAACCAAGTAGTCAATAATTTTGCCGTAGCGGCCCTTTACAAACGGGTATTTGTACTGCGGGAATAACCCTTGTTTGGTGGGTTTATCCGTGGCGTTAAACTCAATTACATACGAGAGTAAAAGCGCGTTAGCCAATCCGTGCGGCACATGGTACATGGCGCCTAGTTTGTGGGCCATAGAGTGCGAAAGCCCCAAAAATGCGTTGGCAAACGCCATACCCGCAATGGTGGCGGCGTAGTGCATTTTTTCGCGCGCGTTGATGTTTTTGGCCCCTTCGGTGTAGGATTTCTCTAAGTACTTAAACACCAGGCGCATGGCCTCCAAGGCCTGGCCTTCCGTGAAGTTCGTGGAGAATACCGAGGTGTAGGCCTCAATGGCGTGGGTTAGCACGTCCAAGCCCGAAAATGCGGTTAAGGATTTGGGCATGTTGAGCACAAATTCCGGGTCAATAATGGCCATATCGGGGGTTAAGGCGTAATCCGTAATGGCGTATTTGGTGCCGGTTTTTTCATCCGTAATAATGGTAAACGGGGTGACCTCAGAACCGGTACCCGAAGTGGTAGGAATGGCTACCATCGTTGCTTTTTTACCAAGCGGCGGGGCGGCATAGATGCGTTTGCGGATATCCATAAAGCGCATGGCAATATCTTCAAAGCTGGTGTCCGGGTTTTCATACATCAGCCACACCATTTTGCCTTCGTCAATGGCGGAACCGCCGCCAAGGGCAATAATCATATCCGGCTGCCAAGAGTTGGCAATAGCCAGTGCTTCGTTTACGTTAGAGATGTTCGGGTCCGGCAATACGTCGGAAAATACGCGTACTTTAATGTTGAGGGTTTCCAACACGTCAATTACTTTGCGTACATGGCCCAGCTGTTCCATGGTTTTATCGGTAATGATATAGGCGCGTTTTTTATCTTGGAGTTCAGCCAGAGCCTGTTCCAGCGCACCGCGTTTGAAGTAGATTTTTTGAGGGACTTTGTACCAGTACATATTTTCGCGGCGTTCCGCGACAGATTTTACGTTCATAAGGTGTTTGACTCCGATATTTTCACTGACCGAGTTGCCTCCCCACGAACCACAACCTAACGTCAAAGAGGGGGCAAGTTTAAAGTTGTACACGTCGCCAATGGCACCTTGCGAAGAAGGCATATTAATTAGCGTGCGTGCGGTAGGCATGTCTTTAAAGTAGTCAATATGGTCTTCGTTGGCTTCGTCGGTATAGAGCACCGAGGTGTGGCCCGCCCCGCCGTATAGGATTAAATCGCGTGCCATATCGGCCGCGGTTTTAAAATCCTTGGCTTTGTAAAAACCCAGTACCGGGGAGAGTTTTTCGCGGGCGAAGGGTTCTTGGTCATTTATTTCTTTGGCTTCGGCAATTAAAATTTTGGTGTGGGCAGGCACCTTAATGCCGGCCATTTGTGCAATTTTTTCCGCCGACTGCCCAACGATAGCGGAATTTAATTTGCCGTCCACCACAATGGTTTCGGCCAGTTTTTTGCGGTCTTTACCCGTTACAAAATGGCAACCGCGAAGCGTAAACTCATCTTTTACTTTTTCATACACGCTTTCTTCTACAATCACCGATTGTTCGCTGGCGCAAATCATACCGTTATCAAAGGTTTTGCTCATAATAATAGAGCTGACCGCCATTTTGATGTTAGCGGTAGCGTCAATGACTACCGGGGTGTTACCCGCCCCTACGCCTAACGCCGGTTTGCCCGATGAGTAGGCCGCTTTTACCATGCCGGGGCCGCCTGTAGCCAAGATTAAATTGATGTCTTTGTGGTGCATGAGCGCGTTGGAAAGCGCCATGGTGGGGTTTTCAATCCAGCCGATAATGCCTTCCGGCGCACCGGCTTGTACGGCGGCATTTAGTACAATTTTGGCCGCTTCAATGGTACATTTTTTGGCGCGCGGGTGGGGGGAAAATACTATCCCGTTGCGCGTTTTTAACGCTAACAGACTTTTAAAAATAGCCGTGGACGTGGGGTTGGTGGTGGGAATGACCCCGGCAATTAAGCCAATGGGTTCGGCCACTTGGCGGTAGCCAAAAGCATCATCATCAGAGAGCACCCCGCAGGTTTTGGTGTCTTTGTATTGGTTGTAAATATATTCGGAGGCAAACTGGTTTTTAATTACTTTATCTTCCATGACCCCCATGCCGGTTTCTTCCACCGCCAGTTTGGAAAGCGGAATGCGGTTTTGGGCGGCCGCAATAGCGGCGGCGCGGAAGATCTTATCTACTTGTTCTTGGGTATAGGTAGCAAATACCTTTTGGGCTTGTTTTACTTTGCCGACAATTTTGTCCAGCAACGCCAATTCTTCGGGGGTGGCTACTACTGGAGCGGTCTTTTTCTTTTCTGCCATAAAAAATAATCTCCTTTTAGATATAAAATACCCTAGTTGGATATTTTGTTATCCATATTATAGAATTTTTAATTTTTGTAGTCAATAATTCTTCATAAGAAAAAATAATTGGAATTTGACAAAAACCATGTAAAAAAGTATCATAGATATTGTAATATCCAGCATGTTAAGACGAGAGAATTATACCAATGACTCATTTATCTGCTTTTTCTATTAGTGCACAAACCATTCGCCGCTTGCCGCAGTATCTGCGTATTTTGCACAACTTGCATGCGTATGGGCGGGAGTTAGTTTCTTCCACCGTGCTGGCGCAGGAGAGCCGGCAAGCCCCCATTGTGGTTAAAAAAGATTTACAAGCCGTAGGGGCCCCCAGCAAATTGCGCGCCGGGTTTAAAGTGGCCGGCACCATAAAAGTAATTGAGCAGTTTTTGGGGTGGAATAATTTAAATAAGGCTTTTTTGGTAGGGGTGGGCCACTTGGGGACGGCTCTGTTGGGGTTTTCCGGCTTTAAAAATTATGGACTAGAGATTGTGGCCGCCTTTGACACCGCGCCGGAAAAAGTAGGGTGCCGTGTGCAGGGCGTGCCCGTATATCATACGGCCCAATTAGCCAGTATGATTGCCAAGGAGCGTCTGAAAATGGCGGTACTTACGGTGCCGGCCCCGGCCGCCCAAGGAATTACGGATACCCTTATTACCGCCGGCGTGAAAGCAATTTGGAATTTTGCCCCTGTTCACCTGGAAGTGCCCCCAGGGGTCAAGGTACAGCAGGAAGATATTTTTGCCGGGCTGGCGGAGTTGTGTTTCCGCTTAAAAACGAAATAGGGGTTGTTTTTTGAGCCTTTTTTCTATAGAATTATAGTGTGGGTTTGTGGCGCGGTGCGCGCAAGGAGTAGGTATGCGTTATATAGGAATTTGGATAATTATGTTGTTGGCGGGCCCGGTATTTGGGTATAACGAAGTGGTGTCGGCCATTTCGTATAATCCTTCCCGTTTGGGCGTGTATCGGTATTTAAAAGCGGTGGATGGAGCCACGCTCAAGGGGGGCTTGGTGATTGACAAAGATAATAATGCTTCGCTTCACATGCGTTCCACTGGCACCATCACGTTTACGGACCATACCAGTAACAGTATGAACAACTCTACCGGTTATCGTGTATATTCTGACGAGGCCCATAATAAATTGAACCAATTTATTGCTATAGAACCAAAAGGAGGAACCGGGGCTACGCAAACGAGTACTGTGTCGGCCGAAAAAGCTGTATTGCAAAAGGCAACCAGTTCCCCCCGTAGCAGTGCCTATGTGCTTGGCAAATCCGGTACGGATGCGACTTTCGCCAATAAGTTAATTCCCAATCTGAAAATTATGGGCGATACCAGTGGCCAAACGTTATTGACCATGAAAAACCCTTCCTACGTTAGAACGCTTACACATAAGAGTGGGGGGAGTGCGGACAAGTTGGACGTCGTCACGCTAAACGCTACGACTAAGTTGACTGTAACCCAGATTGCCTATGTGGCCAACCAGTTGAAGTTAGGCAATATTACGGTCGCAAAACCCGCGACCAACCCCTGCCCTTCCGGTAAATCGCCTAGAGGGTATGAGTTTAAGCAAAGAGTCAGTGGTAATAACTTGGTAAGCGTATTAACATTACAATGCGGCTCATAAGACTGTTTTGACCATAAATATCCCCGGCTATGCCGGGGTTTTTATTGCATAATTTTCCAAATACACCCTACAGGGTTTCTTTATAGGGTTTGGCTTGCAAAATGACCGAATCTACCTGCAGGTTTTTGTCTAGCAAGACTATATCGGCCGGGGCTTTCTCGGCAATTTTACCGCCCGGCAAGCCCAACAGTTTGGCCGGGTTGGTGCTGGTGCATGCTACTGCCTGCTCCAGTGTAAAACCGGCTTGTACCAAGCGGCGCAAGGCCCGGGCCATGGTTAAGGCAGAGCCGGCAATTACCAAGTCTTTCTCGCGCTTCCACACACCGTTGCTAAGCACTACTTCCTGCCCGTTGGCCAAAAAGGGCCCCTTCTTTTTGCCGGTAGGTAAGAGCGAATCGGTCACGGCGGTAATTTGTTCCAATGATTTTACTTGTTTAAGCAATTTAAGTAACGCGGGGTGGATGTGTTTGTAGTCTGCAATTACTTCGCAACTGATTTTTTCTTCTAACAAGGCGGCCCCAAAGACCCCCGGTTCGCGCTGGTGCAGGCCCCGCATAGCGTTGCCCCAGTGTGTTACGCGACGTACCCCCCACGATAACGCTTCCTTCATTTGTTCGTAGGTGGCGTTGGTGTGCCCGGCTTGCACAATGATACGGTGTTTTACACAAAAATCAACCACGGGGCGGATGCCCGGCAATTCGGGCGCCAGGGTAACAATGCGGATATGGCCCTGGGCGGCTTCATATATTTTTTTAAAGTCGGCTAGATTAGGAATTGCAATTTCATCTGGATTCATGATACCGGGTTTGCGGGGGGAAATAAAAGGACCTTCCAGGTGAAACCCTAAAATTTGAGCCCCTGTTTCTTGCCCCAACGCAGGTAACAACGCCTGTACTTGGGCAGCCATTGCATCCGGCTTAGCGCAATAGAGCGTAGGGCAAAAAGCAGCCACGCCTTGGCCGGCCAGCAGGTTGGATAATTTAAGTAAGGATTGCGGGGTGTTTTGTTCCGGGCCAAAGCCGCCAAAGCCGTGGATATGTAAATCCACAAAAGCAGGCACGGCCCACATCCCTTTTCCATCCCCAATTGTATCGGCCGACAAGGATGAGCTTTCGGTAGTAATACGGGCTACGCGGCCTTTTTCCAGCAGTAGCGAGGCGTTTTTAACAATACCGTCCGGGGTGACGGCGTTTACGTTTGTAAGTATCCAGCGGTTCATTTTATTTCCTCCAGTGAAATTATCCATTGTGCTGCATGAGGGTCCTGCTCCATGGCTGCGTCCAAGCGGGTTTTCAGGTCATTCCCTAAGAGCAAACAGGCATCTAAATCGGTTAGCAAGGTGGCACGCGGGTGCAATTTTAGGGCGGTTACCGGCCAATTGAGTGAGGGCTCTTCCTCCATTAAGTGCGAAACCGCCGCCGCTTTTTTTACGCCGCAGGCAATAAATAAAAGTTCTTTAGCATCTAAAATGGTACCAATGCCCATAGTAATGGCCTGGCGGGGTACGCGGGAAATATCATTGAAAAAGAAACGGGAATTGGCTTCGCGCGTGCTGGGGGTTAAATTTACCACGTGGGTACGGGAGTGAAACGGGGTGCCCGGTTCGTTGAAAGCAATATGCCCGTTGCGACCAATGCCGCCAATGAGTAAATCCATCCCACCGGCCTTTGCAATAGCTTGTTCGTAACGGGAACATTCGGCTTGTAAATCAGCGGCTTGCCCATTGGGAATAACCTGGTTTTGCGGTGGCAGGTTAACGGCTTGAAACAAATTGCGTTGCATGTAGCTATGATAGCTTTGGGGATGGTCGGCCGGGAGGCCTACGTACTCGTCCATATTAAAGGTGCGTACCTGCTGAAAACTAAGTAGACGTTCTTGGGCAAACGCCCGTAATAAAGCGTACATGTCCAGCATCGTGCTTCCGGTAGCTAAGCCCAGCACAAATGGTTTTTGCGGGGTGGGAGCAAATGCCTGTAACGTTCCTTTGAGGTAGGAAGCCGCCCACAACCCGACACTTAGTTTCGTAACGACCAGTCTCATAAACCCTCTAGGCTGGTATCTTCAAGCCCCTGTTGAAAAGCGCGTTCCAGCCGCACCAAAAACGCGCGGGCTTGTTCCTGCGGGCCAGCTACGTGCACGGTAATGGTGTCTGCATAATTAAGAGCTAAGCCCAATACCGCCGTGATACTTTTGGCGTTGGCTTGGCGAGCCCCTTGGCAAAGCGTAACGGCGTGCGGATAACTTCCGGCCAGTTTTACCAGCACCCCGGCCGGGCGGGCGTGTAAGCCGTGGGGGGTGGTAATGATAATGGGGTCCGAAAGGACTTTCTGTCCGTCTTGGGCGCAAGGATTTTTTTCTGCCTCTGCGGTT
>JAZLAA010000186.1:0-10133 GCA_045612945.1 Elusimicrobiaceae bacterium | reverse complement strand
AATTGCCCAAAATGGACGGCATTAACGCTACCCGTAAAATCCGGGAAGCCAACCCCCAGGTAAACGTGCTTATGTTGTCTAGCTTTGAAGACGAAGCTCACGTGCTAGATGCTATCCAAGCTGGCGCCAACGGGTATTTATCCAAAATGTTACCGGCGGCAGAACTGGTAAACTCCATTAAAACTTTTACCAGTGAGGGGCTGATGATTCCCCAGCAACTCATGGGCAAATTGTTACACGGGTTGCGCAAAATGGGTGACGGCGGGATGCCCAGCCAGGCTACCCTTACCAAAACCGAAATTAAAATTATGGATTTGCTCGGCAAAGGTATGAGTAATAAAGAGCTTGCCAAAGAGCTCAACTGCAGTGTTAAAACGATTAAAAACCACTTAAACAGTGCCTTCCACAAACTGGGGGTCAGTTCCCGTACGGAAGCCGTAGTCAAAGCTATTGAAAAGGGATTAATATCTTCGGAAAGCAATATCATTTCCGATGAAGAACTGTAAGGCATGAAAGGTTCACAAACGCTAGTTGCTACCCGTTGCCGCGGGCAGGCCACCGTAGAATATATCCTGATGTTGGCATCAGTGGTGGTAATTTTTTCTGCGTTTATGACTACTTTTCACACCGATATTGTGCATTACTTATTCTCGTTTATCGGGCAGCTTTTGCCTGGGGGGCAATAAGTATGAATTGGCCGCACACCGTACAGCACACCCTTCACAACCGCCGGGCACAACTCCTCTTGCCCGCGGTATTATTGTTGCCGCTGTTTGTGCTGGTTATTTACTTGTTGGTAGAAACTACTAAAGTTTCTATTGCCAAAGTACGTCACCAATTTGCGCTGGATAATGCGGCCTATACTCAAATGACTACCGTCAGCTTGTTTTTAAACGCGGTCGGCCTGTTAAACGGGCCGCTTCCCTACCGTGTGCTCGTGACGTATGATACCAAACTAAAACAGGTGGAAGGCAGAGAGTTGCCGGACTATTTAAAAGCACGGCAAAATAATTTAACCGTATATGATTTGTTTTTTAAGGCGGGGGCTGTTCCCACCATAGCGCCGGATTATGAGTGGGGGCATAATGACCCGCCGGCCCCGGCTTCCACAGATTGGGGGGTTCACTACGCCCAATATGAAAATATGGCTGAGGAATACAACCGTGAAGGGTGGGAAAAAGAAACCCCGGCTTCTTTAGGGGATGAAGAAGTGGTGGTGATGAATGAAGATATCGTAAAAACGCACTATATTGCTTCCAACCAAGTAGCCCTGCCGGCTATTAAAGCGTATTTAAACACGTATGTGCAAGTGGGGGATACGTATAATTTACAAGAAAACCTGTATAAGCGTTTAATCAAAAATGCGGGTATTTTCCGCGAGGGATATTTTTTAAATGTAGATGATTGCCGCAAAGATGAATGTGCCCGGCAAAGTGCATCTCGGTTAGTTAATTATTTAAGTATTCCTTTAAAACGGCAGGAAGCAGACAAATTGCTGGTATATGTGTCCTCGTCAGAAATGGCGGGTGCGCACGGGGGCTCTATTCCTATTCACCTTACTATGACGGAAATGGGGGCCAGCCCGTTATTTTTCTTTGCGTATGTAACGCCCACCGGGCGTAGCCGCTTGCGTACGTTAAGACGGGGGGTTTCGCTAAAACAAGAGTTTCCGCTCCCTACCAACCATTTCAATATCAATTTAGACACCAAATACAAACCCTATGTACGTAATCAGGTTATTTTAAGTTGTCCGCGCAGTAATAATAACTGCGTGTGGCCTAACCCGTTACCTAAGTACAATGTTACGTTGAGGCCCTAATGAAGATACCTTATTTTCCTGTTTTTTCTAAGCGCGGGCAAGCCACTACTGAAATGGTGTTACTGTTTCCGGTGTTTGTTATTTTTGTAGTATTTATCATTAAAATTTTCGGGCTTTTGGTGCTCAACCAAAAAATGCAAATTGCCGGCACCTATGCCGCCCGGCGTTTCCAATTGCAGTCCCACGTTACGGAGTATTATGAAAAAGGGTGGGACCGGCGTTTCTTAAAAAAAGATATCCAACGCAAAGTAGAGGAATTTATAGGGTTTAATAACCCGGGGATGCGCCAGTTTTTAAGCTTGAATACCTTTACCTTGGACATTAACACAGATGCCACCTGGACCAAAGTTACCCTTACGGCCAACACCAAGCCGCCGCGTATCCGTTTCTTGTGTAAGTACGATAAAATGACCGTGTGCGAGCAAGACCGCTATTGTCTGCGTGGGTACAGTTTTTTGTGTGAGGAAGGGGCTAAAATCCAGGTCATCAAGTATGCAGGTAAAAACGAACGCCCCACTCCTTATGCCCGTCCTGAAGGCCGTTAGTAAAAGTTTGTTGCCCATCCCATTTTCCGGCGGCACGCGCCCGTAGGGCGGAGGTATCCGACCCTTTGAGCAACAACGTATTAGCCCAAAATAGGCCGAAACCAGGCCTTGACAAACAACCTTTTTGATTTTATACTAACTATAAGGTGTATCACTCTGTGCTTGAGCGTACCGTGGGTACGGGTCAACAAGAGTAATTTTTATTTGTTATAAAAGGGTAAATCTATGTTTTCATTCAAGCCAAAAAAAGTATTTCAAAAACTTACCACTATGGATCGCCGCCAAGCCTATACGGTGGGTGCCATTATTGTGGTGGTGGTTATCGTGCTTATGATGTTGGTCAGTGGCGGCCTGGAGGCAGACCAGTCTATTGCCGGCATGAATGGACGCGGATACGATTTAGCCACCATGCCTTTTGTAAATGACGAAGCGGAACGCTATCTCTTGGCCAATGTATATCCGGATATGCAAGAAAACGGTTCTACTTTGTTGTATTCTGCCCAGCAGAAAGAAGCCCGGCAGGAACGTGAAGGCACGGGAGAAGACGAAACGGAACAGCCGGAAGGGGTGTCGGATGAAATAATTGAGGGCCAATTTCCGGACGCGGCTTCTTTGGGTGATGCACAAACTTCGTCCGGCCACGGTTACGGGGGATATAAGGGAGGGCACACTCCTACCACAGTTGGCCAACTAGGTACAGCCAAAATGGGCACGGCAAGCGGTAGCGGAATCAATGCTACGTGGGGCCCATCCGGTGATTTTAGACAATTTAAAGGGCGTGAAAACCGCGGGAATGAAGCCCCGGTTCAGCTTAAAACGGACAATGCCCGTCAAGCCTTGGCGCAATTCCGTGCAGGGTCTATGGCGGCCGATAAATTGCGCGATAACAAATTGGCCAACGCCCGTAAAGCGGTTATGGGCGGTAACGTCTTTGGGGCGGATGCAGCCAAAGGTGGGATTGATATGGATAAAATCGGCGGTTTAGCCATTGACCCGGACGCTTTGCCCAGCAGTACGGATTTGGACGCCTTGGATGATGCGGTGGACAATGCCGCCAAGGAACAAGAAAAACCCAAAGAAGATGATAAACTGCCTTGGTGGAAACAAATGTTGCAAGACTTAGCCAAACAAGCCGCCAGCTCGTTGGTAGATTCTATTATGGGCGGCATTGGCGATACAATTAAGGGAAATATGAGTGCTAATGCCGCTTCACGCGCAGCCCGCAAACAGTATGGGGCTGAAATGGCCGGCAAAAAATGGGGAGAACTTTCCGCAGCGCAACAAGCCGAATTGACAAAAAACAACGTAACTGAAAAGATGTGGAACAATGCTTCCACCCGTACCCAGCGGCGCTACGGCAGCCAAACCGCTACCGGCATTAGTAAAGGGGCGGCAGCCAAACAGGCCAGTTTAGACAAGCACGCCACCCAAATTGGAGGAAACAATAATAACAACGGTGGGGCTCCCAAATGCGGCTCCACGGGCAAATATGCCACGTGGGACGGAAAACAGTGGAACTGTTAACTTTTTCTCATAGGAGGATACTATGAATCTATTTACATGGCTTAAAAATAAAGCAGGCAAAATGCCATTAAGTATTGCCCAGGCAGCCGGGCTTACGGCTGTCGTGGGTGCGGCCGGGTTTGCGGCTATGTCTTACTTGAGTAACCCTACCGATAATACTACCGCGTTTGTGCCTTCTCCTTCTAATGAAGCAGAAGTGGTGTATGTGGCCCAAACCAGCGGGGGCGGCCGGTATGAATCTAACGGGGAAGTAGGTTCCACTTTTAATGCGGCCCCTTCGCGCTCCATCCGTTTAGCTAACCAGCAAGCCCAGCGCGAAAGTCAAGAACGCGCCTTGGAAGAAAACCCCGTTCAACCCATTTACGAACCTACCCAGCCGGCAGGCGCTGCCCCGGCAACACCTAAGGCTTATGAAATGGGCGGTACAGATTTAGGGCTTGGCATGGGGGGCAGTGCCGATAAACAGCTCAATGCCTCTTTAGAGAGTTTTTCTTCCCTTCCAAACCGGTTAACTGGTTTAGCAGATGTAGTTAACGGGGCGCAAGCCCAAGCTCAAACCCCTGCCGGAGCGGCGGGCGCTCCTGCCGCGGGCGACCAAGCAGCAGCAGCAGCAGGTGTACCTACGTTAGCCAAAGCCCAGCGCAACTGGGGCCAAGGGGCTTCGGGGGCCAGCGGCGGAAGTGCCGGCTCTGGTTCTAATGCGTTTGTTGTCCAAGACAGCGGAAAAAATAAAAAAATGCCAAAAACTGCTTCGGATGCCATAGCCCAGGCCGGGGATGTAATGGCGGATGCCCGTGCGGCTATGAATCAAATGCAAGAAGGGGAACGCTTTCGCCCCCACGCCAATTTTGGTAACGGAGATAAAGGTTTGGGTGCTACGGATAAAGATGCCACAGTGCGGGGAGCGCAGCGGTTTGCCAACAGCCGGGCGGAACTGGAGTTTATTCGCAAAAAAACAGCTGCTGTTAATGCCAGCAAAACCCCTTCTGCTAACGAAGGGGGAACCCCGTTCTTTGCCAGTACCAAAATTTCCGGTGGGCTGACGGTAGACGGTAGCAACATTACTACAGGGAAAAGTTCTTCCTCCGGGGATTTACGCGGTACGTCGGACAGACAAATGCAAGGTATTGCCGCCCATTTGGCGGGTGTAGGGGAAAAATTAGACGAGCGAACGGTTTCTCACAAAGATTTAATTAAGTGGATGTGGATTGCGTTTCCGTTATCTATGATTATGATTCCACTTATTGGGGCTATGATGAGCGTATCTAAGGCGTTATCAACTAACCCTTGGACGGCCGGTGCTGCTATGGCTTTAAAAATAGCTGCGTATGCTTGTGCGCTGGCAACGATAGCGGTATTGGGTAAACTGTTTGCGGTTGCCTTGGAGCACAGCCAAGTGTGGGGAAATGACGGGTATACCGGCTTTGCCATGGGGTTAGCAGGATTTATGACAGTGGCTACCGGTTTAGCCTTGTGGGTACCTGCGGTAAGTAAGGTGCTTAGCAAGATTAAAATATGGGTCTGGGCATTGGGCGGAGTGATAGGGTTGGCCGGTGCCGGTGCGTTTAACATGTTAATGAATCAGGCGGATTACTCTTCGGAAGTGGATGAGGCCAATAAAGCCGGTGAAGAAGATAAATCTGCCATAGAAGGCGACGGCGGAAGTGGTGAATAAGAGGATTTTGTATGACTACACAAAAACAACCTAATGTGTCCACTCAAGACTTTCTCATTCCGCCGATGTCTAACCGTACGGTGTGGCTGATACGTTTTACATTATTGGCTTTATTGACCCTGTGGGTAGCGGGTATTTTGTATTTTCACGGGCAGGTGGAAGAAGCCCGCGCCCGCGCCGCGCAAAGCCGTATAGAGGCGCAACGCCGTAATGAACATTTACGCCGCGGAGCGTCTTACCGGCAACAACTGCGCGAACAAAACCAAACCTCTCGCGTGCGTAACGCTGTGGACGGAAGATAGGAGGAGCTATGAAATTATTTTCGTTACTTAAAAATAAACGTGGCGCGCTTCGTCCGGTGCCGGCCTTATTAGTTTCCGGGGTGGTGGCGGCGGGGGCTATTTATACTGCCAATTTTGATGCCCAACGTGAAATTAAGGCCGAGCGGGCGGTGCGTTCCCTGTCCTCCATTGGACAGGCTGCCCCGCAAAAAGGCTTGCAAGGTAGTGAGGGTGGATTAACCTCTATTAATGTGCAAGATAGCAGTGGCCGTTTAGCTACGGCACAAGAGCGTGCCGCTTTTGCCGGCAATAATGCGCTGGCCCGTTATGAGGCCAACCAACGCGCCTTAGAAAATATGGACGGTTCTTTAGGCCAAGCCACCCAATTGGTGGGGGCGGACGGGTTAAATACAGGTAACCGCAACGTAGAACAAACTCCGGCCAGTTATATGGTGGGTAATTCCGCAGATACGGGAGTAACCCCCAATTTATCCGGCGCTGGCACTACCGCAACGCCGGGCACCACCCCTGCTGCTGAGCAAGGGCCCCGTTTAGCACCGGCGGCTATTACGCGTGCTTCGGGCGGCAGCCCGATGGAGGCCTCTCCTGCTGCGGGTGTTTCTTCTCCGGGGGCATCTTCCGGCGGGGGAACGTCCGGTGGAATTTCGGATGCAGCTGTGGGAACGGGGGACAGGCCCCGCCTGTCCGGTTCTATGCCGGGCGGCAGTAACATTGTAACGGCCTTGGGCAGAGAATCTGCTCCTGCCAGTACCTCTTTTGTACGTGCGCGTGATGCCCGCGTGGGAACCGGTCGCCGTACCGGACAAGGGAAAGATGAACTAAACGATATTTTGAAAAAATCTGCCCGTGCTGCCGCTAATACCCGTGCCTCCGGCAACGAAGGAAGCCGCGCTTTTTTGGCAAATGCCCAAACTTCCGGCGGGATTACAGTGGAAGAAGGGTCCGAAACCAATACGGCATCTTCGGCCGATTTGGAAGCCCCTACTGCAGGCAAATTGCGGGCTATTCAGCGTCACTTAAATGCTATAGACACCAAAGAGAAACAGCGCCAAGCTGACCAAAAAGATTTGCTTAAAAAATTGCTAATCGGTTTGATAGGGTCTTTGGCGCTAATCACGGCCGGGTTCTTTATTCATAAGTTGCCCAATCCGTGGCGCTGGATTGTAGCAGCTGCCATGATTATAGCAGTAGCCGCGTTGTGCTTTATGTTTATGAAAGCCGCTATCAAGTTTATGCAACATTATAAAGATGCGGATAACAAACTGGCCGTGCTGTCGGTTATATTAGGGCCGGTGTTAGTCGGCATTATGACCTTTGTGGCCGTAACGGACAACCCGTGGGAGCAAGTCAAAAAAATGCTCAAGAACATTTGGAACCGCATGAAAGATGCCCTCCACCCCGTTACGCTTTTAATGGGCCAAGCGGCCAGTTCTCTTAAGAAATTAATCGGAATTTAATTAAGTGGCGGGGCACTACGCCCCGCCCTTTAGGTTTTGCTATGAACGAACCCGAAAAAGACCCCTCCGTTGTTCCGCCAACCGATCCTGCTTCCCAAACAAAAACGCAAGGAGGGTTTGACCCGCAATTTTGGAAACCGCGTCGCAGAAAGCGTAAAGAGCAACCCCCGGAGCACACCATTACCCGTAAAGATACGTTGCAAGATTTACTGCAGGTTCGTTCTTCCCAGCCCGCTCAGGCCGCGCCGCAGGAGGCCCCCGGTTCTGCCACAGCCCCTGCCTCCAACCCTACCGAATCCGCAGAAGATACTACTCGGCCCCCTTTGCAAGAGCCTTTGGCTCCCGGGCTGAATACCACCCAAAATCTTCCGGCTGTTACAGTAGAAACCACTTTAATGGTTCCGCTTCCTCAGCCCGATAAACAACCCCCAACCCAAGTATTTGCGTCGGAAAAAACGGATTTGGTTTCCAAGGAAGCGGCCATACAAACCTCTGCGATTCTTCCCGTAAAACCGGATTCTCAAAAATCTGCGCCACCCCCGGTTCCGCCTAAATCCAACCAACCTGCCTCGCCAAAACGCCCGCGTCGTTGGCGGTGGATAGTGGGGGGGATCGTAGTGTTATTTCTCTTTTTAATGGGTGGGGTGGTGCCGGTGGAAAAAATACCGCTACTGCGTAATTTGGCGTATGCCATGGGGTTTAGCAAAGATGATACACAGCGGATGTCTTTTTTGCGTGCTCTTTTAACATGGACGAATAAAAAAACAGGCCCTTGGGGGCATTCTTCGCCGGCTACAGAACCCGATGGACAGACTTTATTGGCCACAGGCCGTTTGGGGGAAGGCACTCCCGAAGAAGCGGATGATTTGATGAGTTTAAGTGCCCGTATGGCTCGTGTAGGGGGAAAAACCAGTTTAATAGACATCAACGCCTTAAATGCCCTCCAACGTAAAAAAGGCCAAAATTTGGATGGTATTTCCGGTACGGTGCTTCCTACCCCCGGGCAAGAAGAAAATACTTCCACGGCCGCATTGCGCGACGGGGAAGTCAATGTCCAAACCGAATCCAGCCGCAACACGGGGGACGTATTTTTTGGCAGTGATGTATCTGCTGTTAACCGTCATTTTCAAGACGGGTATGACTCCGTCGCTTCTCTCAAACGCATTGCCAATCCCCACATTTCAGACGGACATCCCATGGATTGGTTGCAAAACACAGCCCGGCGCATGGTCAAGGCTGATGCAAGTCTTACGGGCGTTGACAAAGATTTGTCCCAGCGGCAAGTAGGTTGGCAAACCGGTATAGACGTACAGGGGGAAACAAAACCGCATAAAGACCTTTACTACGCCTGGATTACCAGCCGTATGTCTAAATATACCTCCAATAATATGCTTAAAAAAGCCCTGGCCGAAAGCGGCTTTTTGGGGGCGGATGTTCCCGCGGTAGCATCCGGCGGTCTTACTGCCGGAGGGATTCAAATAGATACCAATGCCTTGGCGCAAGACCAAAATTCCTGGCGGGAATATTTAGAATTTGAAAAAAACTGCCGCGAAGATTTAAATAGCAGTGGTTCCAAAGTGAGTAACGCAATTGAAGAATTTAATAAATTGTTTTACCATGGGCCTGCACATGCGGTGGCTCAAAATTATAATGTAGGGTTCCCCAAAAACTGTGCCGCTGTGGAAGCGGAAGCAGCCGCCGGCGGGTATGTAAGGAGTGCATTTTACAATAATTTACGGGCTATACAGGCCCAGTGCAAAGAAGCGCAAGAAGGCTATACTTCTTTGAAAAATACGTGCTTAATGGAAGTAGAAACCACAAACCGTTGCCAAAACACGGTATTTAACCCAAATAGTTATGCGGGGCATTGGGAAAGTTTTAGACAGGAGTGTGAACAATATTGCCCTCAAAAGAAAGCCGCGTGTGATGCGAACCCTAATTGCACTTGGATGGGGGATGAGGCTTGCCGGGCCGAACAGCAGGTACATGCCCGGTATGCGCAGGGAGATAGCTCACTGGAAAATGTTATTTTAAGTCAAGTAGGCGGCAATACGGACTATTTCCCGCAGCTTGTTAAGTCTGAAGAGGACACCGTGGGTATTAACAATGCCGCTACTACCATTGAAAATAACTTGCAAGAAAATGCCGCGTTATAAATAGGCCTTGAAAAAATGAGAAATAGTTGTATAATAAGAGTGATAGCAAGTGATTAGGTTGTTACGGAATGGGAAACCAGTTTCGAACAGCGCTTAATTTATTTATGTTTTAAACCGCGGGGATATTCCCCGCCGGCAGTACCCAAATTTAGTTTTATAGGAGGCTTCATATGCCAGAGGAAAACAAAAAGGAGAAGTTTACCTTTAGCGATAAGATCAAAGCCAGCAAACCGGCTGGTAATAAGTCTTTTGCTAAAGTATCCTCCAAAATTGGCAAAGACGGCAAACCCCGGGCCACGCTTTTTGAGCGCACCCGCCGGGATGCTCCGTTTTTTATTGCCGCGTTGGTAGCCCTTTTATTGCTACCGTTTTTGTACAAATATAGCGGCCAAGCCAACGAGGAGGAGCTGCTTACGCCCGGGAGCGAAGAATCCGTTTTCGACCCGAACTACTACGGTTTTGATACCGCTTATACCGAAGATCCCAACGGGCAAATTGCCCAATTTGCCGGGCGGGATTCGTTGGATTTAATCCGCCGTTCAGGCGCAGATGTCAACGAAGATTTTGGCCGGGACGACCTGGACTTTGACACCGCTTCCTCCGCTTACACCGGGGAGCAAGATTACAAAGCGGCGCGCAAATCCTCGTCGGAAAT